>JAWXBP010000213.1 GCA_034440135.1 Planctomycetia bacterium | reverse complement strand
AAATTGAGCTTCGCGCGACGCTGAATTGCACCCGACTCATTCGTGCCAAAACATCACAAAACCTATGAGAAATATTCCGATTGATAAAAGATAAGACGCTTTCTAAACTGAGATATTGATTGGTTTTTTCCGCCATTTTTCTGACTTCGGTACTTAACTACTCCGATCATTGCGCAGTGGCGAGGTTTTGCCTCAGCGGTGCAGCGGCTGACTCGTCTATGCCATGGTCAAACATCTGAACTTAGGGGGGCGTATGACTCGGATTCAACATTGTTGCTCGCTGATCGGCGTGGCCTGCCTGCTCATTGTAGTCAGCGGACAAGCGTGGTCGCAGGAGACGCCCGTTGCGAACGCATCCGCGGAGAAGGAAGATTCCCTAGCTTTGCAGGAAGTTACCGTTGTGGCTCGGCGTCGCGAGGAGAGCCTGCAGAGGATTCCCGACTCGGTCACGGCTTTTCAAGCCGCAGACCTAGAGCGCGCGCAGGTCGATCGCGTCAAGGACTTCGCGGCGATGACGCCGAACCTCAGGTTCTCGGAGGATCAGGAAGTCGGTGCGGGCACCATGACTATCCGCGGAGTAACTCAAAATAGAGGCACGGGCGAGCCGCCCGTCTCCATCACGGTCGATGGCGTGCAGATGACCAACAACCTGCTCCTCACGCAGGATCTCTACGACCTCGGTAGCATCGAAGTGCTGCGCGGCCCGCAAGGTGCCCTATATGGCCGCAATGCCATCGGTGGCGCCATCGTCATCAACTCGACGCCGCCGACCAATGAGACGCACATTACCGTCAAAGCTTCCGTCGCCGAAGGTCAGGACTACAAGGCGTCGCTCGGCGCATCGGGCGCCATCGTCGACGACAAGCTCCTCTTCCGGATCTCCGGTCACTATCATGATCGTGAGGGGCAGCTTCGAAACGTCGTACTGGATGAGAAAGTCGACTACAAGGAGGCGCCGTCGGTGCGCGGTCGCCTGCTCTTCATGCCGAACGAGCGACTGTCGTTCGACTTGCGTCACCAGCATTCCGAGCAGGAAGGTGGCTCGGGCTACTTCCGTCCTGCCAGCGTCAGCTTCCTGGGCAATACCACCGGTACGATTCAGGGCACGCGCATCGGAGTGTCTTACGTCGATTTCGACGATTCCGCACTAAAGATCGACTACGAGTTCCCCTGGGCGACGCTGACGTCTGTCAGCTCGTATACCGACGTGCGTTCAGGGAACAATCAGGATCTGGACATGACGCGGCTGTCGCTGCTTTACATCGATCTGTTCGACAATTCGAATACCTTTGCGCAGGAGATCCGCCTGACCTCTCCGAGCACCCAGCGCCTGCGCTGGTCGGCCGGAGCCTACTACTTCACTCAGAATCGCTTCCGGTCGCTGTCGCCTACCATCAACGTGAATCCGGTCAGCTTCGAGCCTTCCGAGGAAATACTCTTCACGCCACCGCCGGCTGCGCAAAAGGCCGCGAACGAGAACAATGCGTTCTTCGGCCAGATCAACTACGACGTGCTCGACAATCTCGAGGCGACCATCGCCTTCAGAATAGACTCCGATAAGCGGACCGACGTGACTCAGAACCGCTCGCGGACCTTCGATGAGTTTCAGCCGAAAGCATCGCTCGCCTACCGGTTAACTCCGGACCTGTTGACGTATGCCACCGTAGGCAAGGGCTACCGGTCCGGCGGATTCAACAACGTGGCGCCGGGAAGCCAGTTTGCTCCAGATTTCACCGGTGAGACGCTGATCAACTATGAGCTCGGCATGAAATCCACGCTGGCGAACCGCCGCATCACCCTGAACGCCGCTGTGTTCCACATCGACTACTCCGACCAGCAGTTCTTCGTGTTCGATGCGACGGGTACGCAGGCGATCGTGCAGGCGCCGAAGTCGACGATTAACGGAGCGGAGATCGAGATGGTCGCCCAAGTGACTGAGGGACTCCGCATCAACGCGGCGCTCGGCGGCATCGACAGCAAGATCGACGAATTCAACGATGTGCCGGGCGTGCTCGTGCCCGCGAGTCAGATCGTCGGCAAGAAAGTGCCGAACAGCCCGGAATGGAGTGCCACGCTGAGTGCGGCGTACGAGCGCCCCCTGACGTCCGGTATCGGGCTCGAGACTTCGGCCGACTATCAATACCGTGGACGGACTTACTTCACACTCGACAACGTCGACACGCAGGATCCGTACGGCATTCTTAATGCGCGCGCATCGCTCGTTTTCGACAAGTACAAGGTGACGGTCTTCGCAGAGAACCTTCTCGATGAGGAGTATTCGGAATGGTTCTTCGCTGCCCGGTTCGTCGGCCTCCCGGCCGACCTCTCCTGGCCCAGCGCACCGCGCATGTTCGGTGTACAGTTCACCGCCGACTTTTGATGTGCGCAGGCAGTCGTGTCTGATCATCGGCGCAGGCCAGTGCGGAGCACGTGCCGCACTGGCCTTGCGCGCTCATGACCCCTCGAGGCACATACTTCTGATTGGAGAAGAGTCTGCGCTGCCTTACGAGCGCCCGCCCCTGTCTAAGGCCGTATTGTGTGGAACGGCGGAGCCCAACGCTGGCGAGCTGTACCGGGAAGAAGAGTTGAGAGAAGCGCGGATCAATCTGGCGCTCGATGTGCGCGTCGCCGCAGTGAATCTCGACGAATCTCGAGTGCAACTTGTGGATGGCCGCAGCTACCTTTTTGACGATCTGATTCTGGCCACCGGAGCATCGGCGCGCACCCTCGATGTGTTGACTCCCGGAATGCCTGGCGTGCACTACCTTCGTGACAAGGGCGACGCTGCTCGTTTGCGTGGGGCGTTGCTTCCTGGCGCTGAAATTCTAGTGGTGGGCGGGGGCTTTCTGGGGCTGGAAATCGCCGCGTCGGCTAGCCAATGCGGGTGCCGTGTTACCGTCGTCGAGTGTGGCCGGCAGCTACTGGGGCGCGCCGCGTCCTTGCTTGCGGCGCAACAGCTGCAAGACAAACACGCTGAGCGGGGCGTTTCAATTCATCTGCGGTGTCAGCTGCGACGCGCGGAATCTCGGAAGAGCGGGAAATGGCGAGTTGAGCTTTCCGACGGAACCGCGCTGTGTCCCCATGCCATTGTGGTCGCAATCGGGTCGGTAGCCAACGATCAGCTCGCGCGAGCGGCGGGCCTGATTTGCAACGATGGCGTTGCGGTCAATGCAAGTGGCCGCAGTTCGCATCCGCACGTTTTTGCAGCGGGTGATGTCGCCTGTCGAGTCACCCGATGGCGCGATTCGCCGATGCGTTTCGAGTCGTGGGACAATGCGGAGGAGTCCGCGAAGGTCGTCAGCGCCGCGGTGGCCGGCACTCCACCGCCCTTGGAGCCGGTACCGTACTTCTGGACGGATCAGTATGACGTCACCTATCAACTGCTCGGATTGCCTACTGAGGCGCCGCAGCAGCGTGTCGAGCGCAATGCCGACGGCAGCGTGCGCACGATCCAGCACTTGAACGACGAAGGGCAGCTGCAGTTCGCCGAGCTGATCAACGCAGCGCGCGAGAGGCGAGCCCTGACGCGATTGATCGAGCAAGCTTACACTCACACAGCTCACCGAAACGCATCATGACGGCCCATTGCCGGGCCGAGGAGAAAGTCGATGGCCAACCGTCTCAAAGATAAAGTCTGCATTATCACTGGCAGTGGCGGCAGCATAGGCCTCGCCGCAGCGCGGATGTTTACGAAGGAAGGCGCGCTGGTTGTAGGCTGCGATACCAATCCGGAAGCGGGCGCAGCAGCTGTCGAGCTCGTTGAATCCGAAGGCGGCCAGATGGTCTCTCTGCACCCCTGCAATCTCACCAAGCCCGCCGAGTGCCAGCGGCTTGTCGATCTTGCCATTAAGACTTACGGCCGTATCGATGTGCTCTACAACAACGCTGCAATGGCCTACTTCGGCGCTGTCGATCAGATGTCCAACGAAGACTGGTATCGCAACATGGACGAGGAAGTGAATCTCGTCTTCCTGCTGACCAAGGCCGCCTGGCCGCATCTTGCGAAGGAGGGTGGGGCGATTGTGAACACCGCTTCCGCATCGGGATGGATCGGCTTCGAGGTGCTCCCGGGGCTAGCTCATTCCACCGCCAAGGGCGCCATTCTGTCGATGACTCGACATCTCGCCCTCGAAGGCCGCCTGCGCGGTATCCGGGCGAACAGCATCTCTCCCGGCGTCATTGAGAGCAATCAGACGCGGCCGTTGCTGAAGGATCCCGTCTGGACTAAGTTCATGCACGGCAAGGTGATGCTGGGCCGACTCGGCAGGCCCGAAGAGGTTGCGGCCGCAGCAGTGTTTCTCGCTTCGGATGAGGCTTCGTTCATTACCGGAGCGGATCTGCTCGTCGATGGCGGTATGACGGCCTGGTAGCCGTCGAATCGCATCAGACGATTAGTCCGGCGCGACGCAGGACTTGGTCGAGCCGCTCCGCGAGCTTCGCTGAAGCCGAGATCATCGGCAGGCGATGCTCGTTGAGCTCGAGCAGTCCGAGCTTCTTCATCATGTACTTCAAGGGAATGGGATTGGTCTCAAAAAAGATCGCTTGATTCAATTCAAACAGTTCGAAATGAATGCGTCGCGCCGCTTCGAGATCGCCGGCGCGAACGGTTTCGCAAAGCGTCGCGACTTTCGCCGGCAGCAGGTTTCCGACGGCATTCATGAGGCCGGCTGCGCCGACCGCGAGCATGGGAAAGCTCAGCTCCTCCAGCCCGACGAACACCCTGAAATCCGGCGTGAGCTTCGCCAGCGCCTCGGTTACCAGAGCGAGATCGTTCACGGCGTGCTTCATTCCGACGAAATGTGGGACACGGTCCTTGATCGCGCAGAGCGTGTCGACATTGACGGAGACCGCCGCGCGGCCGGGGATGTGATAAAGCAGCAGCGGAATATCCACGCTGGCGCCCACTTTAGCGTAGTACTCAACGAGACCGGCAGCGGGCGGCTTCACGTAATAGGGTGTCACGACAAGTACGGCTGCCGCGCCGCTACGCGCCGCGGATTCCGTAAGAACCAGCGTTTCCTCGAGTGATTGAGATCCCGTTGCAACGATCACGGGCATGCGTCCCCCCGCCGCGTTGACGGCAACGGCTGCGAGCTCATTGCGCTCGGAAAGGGTGAGCAGACTGGGTTCCGCGGTCGTGCCATTGACGAGAATGCCGTGAGAGCCGCCGGCGATTTGATGCTCGACGAGGCGCTCGAACGAGGCATAGTCGATCTTGCCGCCACGAAGTGGGGTGACAATGGGGGTGAAGGAACCGCGCAGCCAGTCGAGCTTCTTGCTCATACCGTACCCCAGCCGCCGTCGACGACGACGTCGGCCCCGGAGATCCTTCGGGCATCGTCCGAAACCAAGAACACGGCTGCGCTCGCGAGCTCCGCCGGCTTCGCCGGTCGGCGCAGCAACGTTGGACCGAGACCCTTCTCGCGCATTGCGGGATCTTCCAGGAAAAAACTCGTCAATCTCGTTTCCACGACGCCCGGCAGCAGACCGTTCACTCGGATGCCCGCATCCGCAAATTCTACCGCGAGCGCGCGAGTGAGTGTGACGGCGCCGCCCTTGGTTGCGATGTAGGGTGCCATCATTGCGGTGGCGTATACGCCAAGGCCCGAGGTGACGTTGAGAATTGCGCCGCCGCGGCCTTGCATCGACGGATACACGGCTTGGCATCCTCGCTGCAAGGCGAGAAGATTGACATCCAGAGATCGGTTCCAGTCCTCAATCGTCGCATCGACCACCGTCTTCACGAACAGGACTCCCGCCACGTTGACAAGAATATCGACGGGCCCGAATTCTTTCTCTGTCGCCGCCACGACTGCGCGCCATGTCTTAGAATCTACTACGTCCTGATTCTGAAACCGCGCGCGGCCGCCCCTCGCACGGATCGTGCTCAATACTTGCTCTTGTTGATCCGGCTCGCGATCCGTGATCGTTACGGAAGCACCCTCCTGCGCCAGCGCCGTTGCAATCGCGCCGCCGATTCCACGGACCCCTCCGGTGACGATCGCGACTTTGTCGTTCAATATTCCCATGCCGGAGGCTCAAGGGTTGGCGAGGCGCAGCGCGCCATCGAGGGGAAGCTCGGCGCCGTGCATGAAGGATGCAGCGTCGGACATCAAAAACTTAACCGACGCGGCGATGTCTTGCGCGGAAACGGTCTGCCCGAGGGGGATTTTCGCGCGCAACCCTGTCAGCATCGTCTCGCGATCCATGCCCGGCGGCAGCGGCGCACAGTCGATTCCGCCCGCCAATAGAATGTTGCTGCGGATTCCCGCCGCGGCAAAATCCACCGCAATGGATTTGCTCAGCATCCGCACCGTCGCGTGAGCTGAAAGATAGGCGGCATAGCCCTTACGCGGCCGGTCCGTGAACCCGGAGACGATGCTCACGATGCTGCCCTTGCCTCCAGTTACCATTAACGGAATGATCGCATTCGAAGCGGCGAAGAACGGTGTAGCGTGACGACGAACCGCAGCGGCGAACTCATCGGGGTCCTGCTCGGTGAGCGTGCCGTACTCGGAATCACCGAAGGACATCACCAAGCCAAACACATCGTCCGACGGTAAGGTCCCCAGGAAGTTCCGCCAGCTCTGCGGGTCTTCGGGCTCGACGTCTTGCCCGAAGCGTACTGGCACGGCGTGCGCGCCCGCAATGCTAAGTGCGCCGCAGATGGCGCGACCAACGACGCTGTCGCCGTGGCTGACGATGACAACCCGCTCCGACAGGTTCATGATGATTTGGTGTGACTCGCGAGCAATCCGGCAAGCGGCACCGAATCGACAAAGATCAGATAGTCGGCGATCTTTCCGCCGCGCAGCGTGAGAACGTTGATCCACGAGACCGATGCGCGGCCCGCACCGGCGCGATATTCGGCAAGGCCATGCACGATCAGCGTGTCGCCATTCCTAACCTGCCATTTGAGATCGTGGACGATGGCGTCCAGCATGCCGAGGAATCCCTTCAGGTACTCGAAGGTCGCCTTGCGTCCGTTAACCTCGGGCTGACCCGCAAACTGAAAGCGCACGTCGTCCGTCATGAAGCTGATGAATTTCTCCACATCCATCACATCGAGCGAGCCGAAGAGCGTCTGAGTCCAGGCGTCGGGCGCCTCGCCGTTCTTGAGCGCCGAGGCAGTCTTGGCGACGGTTCGAGTATTCATTCAATTCTCCACAAAGGTCTGGCGCCGCATTCGGGCAGCAATAGGCTCAGCCTAGTGAAAAAAACCAGTCTTTAAAATACGGCCCTGAGCAACTCATCTGTTCCCGCTCCGCATAGGTGCGTTGAATGGGGGAAGTCATGCCTTCAGCAGTTCTCGAAGCGAGGTTTTAACGACCTTCCCATAAGCATTCTTCGGCAGCTCCTCGATGAACCGATACTGGCGAGGCCGTTTGAATCGGGCGATGTTCTGCAGGCACAGCTGGTCGAGTTCGCTGATTATGGCGCCCGAGGAGTCGCTCGCGACGACGAAAGCGCAGACCGTTTCGCCCCATTCATCGTCAGGCTTCCCGATGACGGCTACCTCTCGCACCTGGGGATGGCTTTGCAACACCTCTTCCACTTCGCGCGGGTATATGTTGGACCCTCCACTGATGATCACATCCTTCGAGCGGTCGCGCAGCGTGAGAAAGCCATCGCCATCGAGAATTCCAATATCGCCGGTGTGCAGCCATCCTCCGCGCAAAGTCGCCGCCGAGGCGTCCTCAAGCCCCCAGTATCCCGCCATGACCGTATCGCCCTTGACGAGAATTTCACCAGGCTCGCCCTTGGGCACGGGGCGATCCTCACTATCCGCCACCCTGAGACTCACGAAGGAATGCGGCAGCCCTACTGATTCGAGCCTCTGCAGATAGCGCGGATGCTCGACATCGGCGTGCGCCAACTGATCGAGCACAGTGATTGTCATGGGCGTCTCACCTTGGCCGAAGATCTGCGCCAAGCGATGATCGAAGCGATCGAGCGCAGTGCGGCAATCGGCGAGATACATCGGGCCGCCGCCGTACACGACGGCGTCGAGATTGCGCACCGCGTAATCGATAGGCTCGTCAACCAGCCGCTTGACCATAGTTGGTGCCGCAAAAAAGAGACTATGAGGATAGTGGGCGAGCAGCCCGCCAATCTCGACGGGATCAAACCCGCCGGATTCCGGGATCACTTGCAAGCTGCCGCGCATCATGTAGGGAATGCTATAAAGCCCGGACCCGTGCGATAGCGGTGCGGGATGCAGGATGCATGCGCCGCGCGACGGATAGAAAACATCGGCAACGAATGCCGCACTCATCGCCATCAGATTGCGCGAGCTCAGCATCGCCCCTTTGGAGCGGCCGGTCGTTCCGCTAGTAAAAAAAAGCCAGGCGCAATCCGTGGCTTTAGTCTCGGCCATCTCCACGGCATCGCTCGAAGCCAGCGCACGAAATTCCCGCCCATCGACTTCGACGACTCGCTTCAGGGCGTCGCTTTGCTCGATCGCTTCGTTTGCAACTGACGCGGTGCGGCTGCTGCAGAAAGCGAGCGCGATACCGGCATCGTCGCACGCCACTGCAATCTCTTTGCCGTGCAGCCGGCTGTTGATGGGAACGGCCGTCATGCCTGCGTGCCAGATCCCGTACATCAGCTCCAGATAAGTTGTCGAGTTTTCCATGATCAGTGCAACTCGCGCACCACGCTGCAGGCCATAAGCTTGCGAGAGCGCACCGCCGAGTCTGGCAATGCGCAGTGACAGCGCGCCGTAACAGAGATGAGGCTTCGCGCCGATCGCAATAGCGGGAGTGTCTGGCGCGCGCCGTGCAATGCGATGCACAAGGCTCGCGAGATTCATTGCTCAAAGATTGAGGCGACTGGCAGCGACATTTCTAGGGAGCGCACTAGGGTCGCGATCATCTGAAAACGCGTGGTCTGCCACAGGCACGCGACGGCACCCTGCGAGCCAAGTTGCGCCACGACCCGATTCAATTCTACATTGACGTCCGCGCCTGAATGGCGAATCACGGCAAGTGCAAGATCGCGCACCGCAAGATCGTCTGCCTCGAGAAGCGCAGGCTCCGCAAGCTGGTGGCCGGTCAATGCTGCGATCCAGCCGCGCGGAAGTTGCAGCCGCTCGCACAGCCGCTCATGTTGAATGCGTTCGTAGGTGCATTTTAGTTCGGTACACACGGTCAGCGCGATCGCTTCGTTTAGCCGATCCGGCAGTAGTCCCTTCATCGCCGAAGTGAACTCGAAAAAGTTGTGCAGTACCGTCGGTGTGTGTGCCGTGAACTGCAGGAACTCCCCAAAATAGCCCACGCGTTCGCTCATCGCCTGCAGCAGCGGGCGCAGCTTCTCGTCGATCTCTGCCAGGTCCATGCGGGGCACGTCGTGAGACATGGTGTCGGTTCCTTTAACGCGGCTTGAGTAGGATGTCATCGCCGCGCACGGTCGCCTCGAAAGTGCGCAGGTCCACCTTCGCGGGACCTCGCATCACCTTACCCGTTGGAACATGGAAGAGCGCTTGGTGCATCGGGCATTCGATGTGGTCATCCTCGAGATATCCCTCGGACATGAATGCGCGGTCGTGTGGGCAGCGGTCTTCGGTCGCGAAGATCTTGCCGCCGATGTTATAGATCGCCACCGGGATGTCCCCGAGCGCCACCTGCCGTACTTCTCCGGTGGGAAGGTCGGTCACGGAAGCCACCCGCACCCATTCGTCGCTCAAGCTACAGGCCCATCACAGTACGGTAATAGTTGTAGAAAGCGCGGATCAGAGTCTCAGAAACCATGTGGTCACAATTGTCCGCGGTCTTACCGCCCATCTCGAGCACGGCGCGGTCATCGGGGCAGGCTGTTGCACCGATCTGGGTCTGATTCAGCACTTCGCTGTCGTCCATCGAGACGTAGCCCGCCGGACCCATGAGATTCGCGTGTCGCAATCGCAGCCGCGTCATGGCTTCATCATCATCGGCGTAACCGAAGAAGGTCCAGGTCAGTTCGACTTGCGAGGGCGAGATCGGAATCAGGTGCCTTGTGGCAAGCGTGTTGGCTTGCTGTTGCAGCACTACGCAGGGAAACAGGGTTATGCCGACGACCTTGCCATCCGCGAACTCGCGTCTTGGAGTGACAGTGTCCTTGTCTTCCAGAACTAGCTCGCTGTGGAAGCTGCTGAGCGTGCTGGTCTCATCGACGCCGGCTCGATCGCGATTGCGAGAGATCATCACGCCGTGCTTTCCATCTTCGCTCGAGACGCATGCTGATTCGGCGTCCGCCCGCCACAGGCCGAAAGTAACGAAGAACGCGTGCAGCAGGGTCGCGTGATAGGGATCCTTGAGATTCTCGAAATAGAGCTTCCAGTTTGCAGTGATGATCTGGCGGTTGTAGCCGAGCACTTTCAGCGGTCTGCCGGAGAATTCGCGTTGCACGTAACTCAGCACTTCGGAGCCGCAGTATCGGTCGAATGGCTCTACATCGGCGGAGAAACTCGCAAACAACAGCCCGCCTTCGTTGTGCACGCGCAGACGGCGCAGGCCGTTGGCGGCGAGGTCAAAATCCTTGGGCATGCCACCTTTGCCGCCGACGCCGCGGCGAAAGGGCATACCCGACAGCTCACCCTTCAACGTGTACGACCAATGGTGGTATGGGCATTTGAATTCGCTGGAATTTCCACGCGGTGCCCAGCAAAGGCGCGCGCCGCGATGCGCGCAGCGGTTCTCGACCACATTGATGCTCGAGTCCTCGTCGCGTACGACGATCACCGGGCGGTCGCCGATCCATGTCGTCTTGTAATCGCCGGGCTTGGGTATTTCCGCGTCGA
This sequence comes from Planctomycetia bacterium, assembly GCA_034440135.1. Lineage (NCBI taxonomy): Bacteria > Pseudomonadati > Planctomycetota > Planctomycetia > Planctomycetia bacterium. The sequence goes on along the minus strand of JAWXBP010000213.1, from coordinate 7,587 downwards.
GACCGACGTAGCACCATACGGGTCCTCGAAAAATGCGCTCCATTTCGCGCTTGTAGATCTCCGGGTCGCTGTAGATCCAGTAAGGCACGCGGGTCGTACTGCCCTCTTGCGGCCATGCGCGGGACTCGGGAACCTCGAGCGGCTGTTCACTCATATTGGGAAGATCAGGCTGTTGAAAACGCGGTAGTTGTCGTACACCACAAGACGCTGGCGCAATCTAGGCGCGCCATCCGCCATGACCACACGGTCCACGTAGCGGCCGACGAACAGGATGCGCGGCTCACGCTCCGCGATGGATTCGTAGAGCGCGAAGTTGGCTTCGCTGGTCACGCCGCCTTCCTCCTGCCCGGTGATGTGCGCGGTGCCTACGAAATGGCGATAGGTGCGAGGCTCATAGACCGCGGTCTGCATGATCGCCACCACGCGATCTCTGACCATCCCGATGCCATCGCAATAGATTGCCGCAACTGGATAGCCGAGCCCGAAGTTCTCGTTCGAGATGATCTTGTAGACGCAGTCGTCGGTGAAGAATTCGGGCCACAGGTCGAGTTTCCCGCTGTCCAGCGCGTACGCATAGCGCGCGTTTAAATCGTCCAGAATCACGCGAGTCAGCACGGCCGACTCATCCGGAGAAGCCGCGCCCGGTCTTGCGCTCACGTTGCGCCCACGACGTCCTTCAGGTTGGTCTGGAAGCCGAGCTCGGCACCAAGGTTGCGGATCGGGCCGCGCATGTTTTCCTGCCAGATGAGCGATTCCATCGCGATTTGCAGCGGATGGTCCTGCACTGTCAGGGCGTAGAAGCCCTGGTTGCGCGAACCATGGCCATGCACGGCCCAGCCTGGCGCCGACAGCATGAGGTCACCGCCTTCCCACTGGAATTTTTTGCCCAGCACAACGCTCTTGCCGTTGCCGGAGAGGTAATAGTTGATGGCGGCGGAGCTATGTCGATGCGGCTCGTCGACCATGTCCGGCGGATAAGCCGCGATGCTTGCGAAAAACGAGTGCGTGGTCCCATTACGAGCTTCGGTGGCCGGATTGTAGAGAACGTACAAGCGCCGGCCGGTGTAACCATCGCCAATGCGCTTCACGTCTTCCAGCTCTTGGCGCACTGTTTTGAACGACCAGTGCAAGGGCCGGTTGGCGACGTAGTCTGGATCCACGAGATGCTCGTAGCTCATGAGGTGCGCGCCATCCGGCGTGATCGCTTTGATCGGAGCGCGGCTCTTCGCGCGCTCGGCGGGCGGGGGTATTGGCAGGACCTCGACGTCCGGCATCGCGACACCGGTCTCTGCATGATAGATCTCCAGTTTGCACAGCATTGGACGATTGCTGTACGTGAAATAGGCGAGCAGGTCCTTCGTGTCATTGGTGACGCGGTAAACAGCCATGGAAGGCGTCGTCCACACGTCCCACTTCTCGAAGCGGATGCGCTTGCCGTTTATTTCGCTCAAACCGGCACCGGTGATGCTGATGGAAAGCTGGCCCGCATTGTGACGTCGCGGGACACTGCTCTCGCCGGGCCTGAGCACACTGAGCAGCACGTCAATGCCGGGCGCAAGGCCGAGCCCAGGCTCTTTGGACAGAGGATGCACCACTAGGCTCTCGCGCCCTTTGGCGGCGTCTACTGGTAGATCCGCAAGCCTGCCTATCTCCCGCTCTATCTGCAGTCGTGGGATAATTATCGAGGGCCAATATTCGTTGTCGCGCGCTTCGAACACACGCAAGTCTGCAAAGCGGGCGGTATCCGACATGCTAGCTGCTCCTTAACGTACCTGCGCAGCCCGCCCGGCGCGCCACGTGGGCGCGGATCGGCCGGGTTGCGCGATTTGACGACCTACGCCGCGCTCCAGCGCGCGTTGCAGCACCATGCTTCCTATTGCCATATCCGACAGCCCCATCCCCATTGCCTTGAACAGTGACAGGTCAGTGTCTGCGGAGCGCATTTGCCCCGCGGCAATGAACTGGCCCAGCGAACGGACTTTGCCCCACGCGGCCTCCTCATCGCCGAACCGCGAGCTTAGCTCGCGCGAGTTGCGCTTTGCATCCGCCAGACTGTCGACCACTACCGTGTCACAACGTTCGAACAGGTCCTGATGAAATTCCGCATTGGGTGGAAGGATCGCACCCACGGCATTCACATGCGTGCCCTTTGCCAACATGTTGGCGTGAAGGAAGGGCTCGCGCGCTCGCGTCACTAACGTGACTATCGGGCAATCCGCGACCGCGGCCTCGACACTGGAGCATTCTTCGACTTCGAAGTCGAACGTACTTGAACAGCGAGACGCAAATTGCGAACGGCTTTCAGGGTTAGGGCTGAATACCCGTAGCCTCGCAAGCTGCCGCACCACCGAAATCGCCGCGACCTGGGTCAGCGCCTGCCGACCCGTGCCGATGATGGCGAGCGTATCGGCTTCCTCGGCCGCCAGCCAGCGCGTCGCCAAGCCGCAAATTCCGGCAGTACGGATTGCCCCGAGCGCCGCTGCCTCGATAACCGCCCGAATCGAGCCATCCTCGGCATCGAACATCAGGAACAGTGCCTGCGCTCCGCGCGGTGTGTTGGCCCATGTCTTGAAACCCGCCAATCCCTTTGCCGGTGCCACCGAGCCGAGCGAATGCACGGTTCCGCCTCCGGCCCAGGTGCCGAGAGCCTTGGGGATATTGGCAGCACTGTCGGGGCCTTCGAGCGCGAGCAGGCTCTGGAGCGCGTCGATGCCGTCGTTCAGGTCAACGAGCGACGTGACGTCGCTTTCCTGCAACCACAGAAGGTCGGAGTTCGTCACTGTTGTTTCTCCGGCGTCGTTTCCTGAAGATCTGCGATGACGCGATTGCGCAGACAGCCGATGCGATCGATCTCGACTTCGAGGGTATCGCCGGGTTGCATATAAACAGGTGGATCGCGCGTCACTCCGACGCCGGCCGGTGTTCCGGTGGAGATTATGTCGCCGGGCGACAGATCCGTGAACCGCGTGATGTATTCGATGAGTACGGGGACGGAGAAGATCAAGTCCGCGAGGCTGGCTTGCTGCATCGTTTTGCCGTTCAGGCGCGTGGTCAGCTGCAAAGTCGCCGGGTCGGAAATCTCATCCGCCGTAGTGATCCAGGGTCCGAGCGAGCCACTGCGCCGAAAATTCTTGCCGGCCGTGGCCTGGGTGCTGTGCTTCTGAAAATCCCGAACGCTGTTTTCCGCGCAGCAAGTGTAACCGGCCACGTAGCTAAGCGCCTCTCGCGCCACCACTCGGGAGGCGTGGCGACCGATCACGACGGCCAACTCGCCTTCGTAATCAAACTGGTCTGAATCCCGCGGCCGCTGAATGCTTGACTCGTGTCCCACGAAGCTGTCGGCGAAGCGTACGAATAACGCGGGATGCGCGGCAGCCGATTTGTTCGCCTCAACGCCATGAGCGTGGTAATTGATGCCAAGGCAGAAGATCTTCCCTGGATCAGGTACAACTGGCAGAAATTCGATGTCCGAAAGTGGGTAACGCGCGCCAGAGGGCTTGCGGAGAACATCCGCCAACCGACTTTCGAGCACTTGGCGCATTGAAACAGGCTTTCTTTCCGTGCCAAAGTCGACAACTTCATCGTCATCGAGGACGCCGCACGACTGCCGCCCCGCAGTGCGAAAACTAAGTAAGTTCATCTGTTAGGAGGAGCCGTTAGGGTCGCCGGAGGGGGATTGCAATCCAGAGTAGAGGCTACCCCGAGAATTGACAATGGGATAATATTGCACGACATTTATTCCAATCTTTCATTAGTTGCCGTCCAGCAAAGGACCCTATACCGTGACCCGAGTTGCGAAGAACAAGCGTCAGCCGAAGCAGCGGCTGGATAGTCTCGCCAGCATCTATCTGTTCAAGAGCGTGATCGAGACCAAGAACTTCTCCGAGACCGCGCGTCTTCTGGCGATCACACCGTCCTCGGTCAGCAAACGCGTTAAGAGTATCGAGGACCAGCTACAAGTCAGACTCATCGACCGCACCACTCGCAACGTGCGCCCGACGGAAGCCGGTCTCAGGTTCTTTCAGCGCTGCACGGAGATCGCGTACTTGGTGGAGGAAACGGAGAACGAGGTGCACGACAACGCGCACGGTCCCGCGGGAACGCTGCGCATTGCTGCGCCTCCGGGCTTCGCGCTCGCACGCCTGAACAGCGTTATCTACAGTTTCGTGCGCGAGTACCCGAAGATCGAAGTGGAAGTCGTTTTGAACGCCGAGATGCAGGAACTCGTCGAGCACGGCATCGATCTCGCCATTCGGCTGGGCGGTAGCGAACCGGAAGGCGCCGGACTCGTTAAGCGAATAGGCGAGAACCGGCGGGTGTACTGCGCCGCGCCGAAATATCTGGACATTCACGGCACCCCAGCGATGCCCTCTCAGTTGCAGAAACACAGCTGCATCATTGGCCGTGGCAAATACCTCACCAATCGGTGGCAGTTCCACGTGAACGGCCGCACCGAGGAAGTGCAGGTCACGGGTCGTTTCGTCACGAACAATATCTCACTAGTGCTTGACGCCGCAGTCCAGGGAGTTGGCGTCGCAATGATACCTCGCTACTTCACCGAGGATCAGCTTGCGCGAGGCGATCTGGTGGAAATCCTCGCGGAATTCAACGCCGTGCATAGCTGGGTGTACGTCATCATTCCGCAGCGTCACCACGTGCCGTTCAAGACGCGGAAGTTCCTAGAATTCATGGGGCAGCATATGCATTCGGACATCACAGGCACGCCTTCATCGGGAATATCAGTTGTCCCATCCACCGCGCGGCGCCCTGCGCGAAGCTATAGCTGAAGTCAACACCAACTGCGAGAGTGAGCATGCGAGCCGCGAGCTATTCACGAACGGGGCCGGCGCGCGAAGTGCTCACGGTGGAGAATTTGCCGACTCCGGCTCCTGCCGCCGGAGAAGTGCGTGTGAAGCTGTCCTGGTCCGGAGTCAATCCGTCGGATGTGAAGAGTCGCGCGGGGCTTCGCGCCACGGGGATGCCGTTCCCGCGTGTCATCCCCCATAGCGATGGGGCGGGGGTCATTGACGAGGTGGGCGAGGGCGTCGATCGCGCGCGAATCGCAGAACGCGTTTGGACCTGGAATGCTGCGTGGGCGCGCGCTTACGGCACCGCAGCAGAATACGTCGTCTTGCCGTCGGAGCAAGCGGTGCGTCTGCCCGGCAACGTCGATCTCGCTGCTGGGGCGTGCCTGGGCATACCGGCACTCACGGCCTATCACTCGGTGATGGTTGATGGCGGAGTCGAAGGAAAAAATGTACTGGTCACCGGAGGTGCCGGCGCGGTAGGTCACTACGCAGTGCAGCTGGCCCGGCTAAAAGGCGCGAAGCGAGTCGTCGCGACGGTAAGCACGCCTGAGAAGGCAGAGCTCGCGCGCTCGGCCGGAGCCGTCACCGTCAATTACAAGATGGAAGATGTCGTCGCAAGATGCAATGACCTCACCGAGGGCGAGTTATTCGATCGCATCATTGAGGTCGACCTCTCTGCAAACGTCGAAGCGGATACCACTGTCATTCGGCAAGGTGGAAATATCGTCGTGTACGGCAGCAACGCCCTGCAGATACAGATTCCTTTCGTGCCACTGATCTTGGGCGATGTGCGGCTGCATTTTTTTATCGTGTTCAAGCTCGGCAAGCGTGAGCGCGACGAAGCCACGCATGATTTGACTAGCCTTTTGCAAGCCGGCGCGCTGTCTCACAATATTGCGCATCGCATGCCGCTGTCGCGCATCGCCGCGGCACACGACCTGATCGAGAAAGGGGGCGCATCCGGCAACGTCGTGCTCAGCGTCGATTAGATGACCGAGCCAAAGTGGCCGCGCGTAGACGTAGATTCAGTTCTCGACCAGCTCAGCCTGAAAGGGTTGCCGCTTCTCATGATCGTCTCCGCCACGGTCACGCTTCTCCTCGATGGCATGAATATCCAGGTGATCGCGCTCGCCGCACCGGCATTGATCGGCGAGTTTGGCGTAACACGCGATGCGCTGGGCCCCGTGTTTGCGGCCTCGCTGTTTGGGGTCGCGGCAGGCGCATTTTCAGCCGGACCCATCGGAGATCGTTGGGGCCGGCGCAATCCCATGCTGATCAGCACCGCGCTGTTCGGCGCGGCGACGCTCCTGGCGATTACCTCGGAGAATCTGTTTCAGTTGACGGCGTGGAGATTCGTGACCGGCATCGGCCTTGGCGGCGCGTTGCCAAATGCCGTTGCCTTGCTCGCCGAGTACACGCCGCCGCGCTGGCGCAACCAGGCCATTGCCGCCGCCATTGTCGGCGTTCCCGTAGGTGGCATGCTTGGCGCCGCGATCGGCGCCGAAATCATTCCGCTCTACGGATGGCGCAGCATCTTCATAGTCGGCGGAGTGCTGCCGCTCATGGCCGTGGCCGCAATGTATTTCGTCATCGCGGAATCCCCGCGCTACCTGGCCATCCGTCCCAACCGCAAGCCGGAACTCGCGCAACTGCTAAACCGGTTGATCCGCCGGCCGCAGTATTCCGGAACGGAGGATTTCATACTGAGCAGCAGCGCGCTGAGCCAACAGAAAGCGGGGATCGGCGCGCTGTTCTCCAGCGAGTTCCTGCGCGATACGCTCGCGATATCGGTGGTATCGGTCACCAATCTGCTCGCGATCTACGCGTTTTTCAGCTGGGCGCCCATCGTGCTGACCTCTGTGGGCTATCCGCTGGCCACTGCAGTACACGGCTCATTCGTATTCAATCTCGCAGGGGCCGTCGGTTCCATCGCGAACTCGTGGGCGATCTCCCGATTCGGCTCTCGATGGGCATTGGGCGTGCTTGCGGCATTGGGTGCGCTGGCGCTAGCTGGACTTTCGCAAGTGTCTTTTGGCGCGGCGACGCCCGCCGATCTCGAGGCCGCGCGGCCCCTGCTTATGCTTGGAATTGCGGCTGCGGGTTTCGGCATCATGGCCACTCAAGTGGGGATGTTCACGTTAGTGGCGAGCGCCTACCCCACGCAGTGCCGCTCTTCGGCAGTGGGATGGGCAAGCTCCGTCGGGCGCATCGGGGGAATCATGAGCTCGTTCGCCGGAGGATGGGTGCTGGCCAGACATGGCGAAGAGGGTTTCTTCGGAATTGTGGCTGCCGTGCTCGTCGTGACGCTCATCGGTGTACTTGCGATAAGGAATCACATTCCGCGAGGTGTCAGGGCATAGCGGCTGTGACGCAGTGACTCGTCGGCAACCAACCCGCACGTACTCGCTTGACTACGCCATAGCGCTTCAGAAAAGCCCACAGATCCTGAGCTTCAAGTTTCGAGTTGGCTGCAGCCGCGAGTGAAGTGATCGAACACGCTCCGCGTAGCGGAAGCGCGCGCGGATGCCCGGTCGCATCCAGAAATACCGGTATGACGCGCATGGTCGATCCAAAGTGCCGCTCGATGGCAAGCCGTTCCGTTACACGGGGCGGCGGCTGGATCCGGAGACGGGCCTCTACTACTACCGTGCCCGGTACTACTCCTCGAACATCGGCCGGTTTGTCAACCGGCGTCCAAGACTGACCAGCTACCGGCGCCCAACATTGACCAGGGTGATGGGCTGTCTGGGCGGGCTTCTGGGCTCTTCGCTTGAGGTTT
>JAWXBP010000212.1 GCA_034440135.1 Planctomycetia bacterium | reverse complement strand
TCCAGTTGTTGCCCGAATTCTGGAAAACTTCGGGCTGATGGAATTCTGTCGCGACTCCGCGGCGACAACGGCCGCGGAGGCCGCCCCGAATGGCAGGCCTGAACGACGACGAGATCGCCGCGACTGGCGGCAACCACCGCACTAATTGACGGGGTATAAGCTCATCGACAGCAACAACTTGTGTCTAAATCGGCTCTCGACCGGTCACGGATTATGTCGGCTCCCGCTGTTTCCGGCACACTTACATTGGACCTTGTTGCGTCATGGCTGTTATTGCTCGCACGGCATTTGCATCAGCCGCTGTACGTCGTCAGGAACACGTCGAGTGCATCGTGCCGTGGCGCTTCCTGCACCCGAAACCGGCTCGACGGCATCATCCACAGACTCTGTCAGCGGCGTCACCAGTTTCTTGTCCTCGTTCCGCTGGACCACCCGATATTGCGAAATGAATGACTCAAGCGCGCCTGAGGGACGACTACTTCAGCCATGGAGGCACGTCGCATTGTATTCTGCCACGCTGGCATGCAAATACGCCGACGTCGTCACCACATTCGCATGCCCGGCCGCATCGCGAACTTCGGCCAGCGTGCGACCTCCGGCCAGGGAATGGCTCACAAACGTATGCCGGCCGTCGTGAATCGTGAGCGATTCGAGACAAGTTTTGCCCAGCACCTTGCAAGCCGTCCGGAATCGTTGCCGAAGTGCCTGCCGTGTCAGTCGTTTGCCTCGTGTCCGATTTAGGATCGAAGACACGAACAAATCGTCGGACCGAGCGCCCTTGTTGAGGAGCCTCCCCTTCCAGGCCATAATATCGCCGAACGTATCTCGATCCCACCACAGCGGAATCCGCCGATCGCGCGGAATTTTCGACACATCGGCGCGAATCAATATGTGAGGCCGAGCATCCTCCATCCGAACGTCGTCGAGCCGCAGGCAGGCAATCTCCGAAACCCGCAGCACGCAGCAACCGGCCAGTCGGACAATCACCAGATTCAGCCTGGTGTTTAGCGACCGCTTGGCCTTGCGCTCCAGTTCGCCCAGCGCGGTCACCAGTTCGACGCGGGATAAGAGCCGCCAGGGATCGACCTGCCAGGTGGAGTAAATCGGCACGCTCTGCATCGCAAGGGTTCTCTAGATGCGCCCGGATGCGATAACGCGCACAGAAACGAGGTTTGGCGGCGATATTGCGGGGCTAGTGGAGCGGTCAACTTCGTGGTCGCGCAGTTGAGGCAACAGGATTGCCGGACGGCCTACTGCCCATCTCGTCGACGGCGAAGGCGACAACTCGCGAGAGAGGAATGTACTCAATTCGCTTCGTCCGCCGGCGCCGTGCCGCGAATGCGTCTTTGCGCCTCTTGCAGAATGCATCCGAACAGCACCGTATCGTCCCATGTCAGAAATGGATCCTGCGCGAGACGCCTGGTCGGGGCAGCAGGGTCAGCGGCGGCGCGGGCCGCCGCGGCCTCATGATCTTCGCGTGCCTTCTGATCCAATCGCGCCGCGTGCCAGGCCTCCGCCTGCGCCAACCACTGCAGCGCCTCGTCGTGGCGGTTCAGCTCCTCGTACGTCATCGCAAGAAACGTCATGGCGAGAAAATGCGGTTGCGAACCTTGCCGCGCCACCGACGCCGTCAATTCTCGCTCCGCATCCGCCGGCTGGCCCGCGCGGAAGTAAACCATGCCCAAGTCCTGTTGCGCCCAGGGCGTCTTGGGCAGTCCGGCGGCCGCGCGCCGCCCTAACTGCACCGCCAGATCCGGATGTTCCAATCCGTTGGGCCCCATGCCGCACGTGAACGTGATCGCCTTGGAGAATTCCGGTACGCTGTCCTCGCGATGCAGCGGGATCAGACCTTCACAGGCCTGCCGATAAATGGTCGCGTCGCCCGTGGCAATTCCGATGCGCGCCAGCGTATACCAGACCCACGGCAAAAACGCCTGTCGTACTTCAGGGCGCGAATTAGCAAAGATGCGAGCGGCTTCCAAGCAACGGCGTTTCGCGGAGACGTAGTCGCCACGGAACTGATCGTTGCTGGCGGCCTCGTTCAAATTCGCGGCCACCTGACCGCTGTCAGGCCCGAGCGTGGATGACAAGATGTCCAGCGCTTCGACAAACACCGGTTCGGCCTCGTCGAATCGACCTTGATGCATCAAGAACTTGGCGAACGCCGCGGTCGACTGGCCGACGAACGGACGGCGGCCTAACGATTGCTGGTCGGATGCGAGCGATTCCCGATAGAGTTGCTCCGCCGCAGCGACGTCGCCGGCTTTCGCGAGATCGTCAGCCGCTTCGCGTCTCAAGTAGCTGACGATCGGGTGCCGATCGCCAAAGACTTCAGCAACTTTGGCGATGGCCTTTCGATTGGCCTCGGCGAAACCCTGGGCGTCGCCGAACGACCGCGCAATCTGGCTTTGCGCGTATTGCCCGATCGCTTCGCCTAAGCGCGGATCGCCGTGGCGGCAGCCAGCAACTGCCTGGTCGCTTCGGCCAGGCGATCGTTCTTAATGAGCACGGCTGCGAGCCCGAAGCGCGCATACGCAGTGTCGCGGTGCTCCTCGCCGACCAGCGCGACGCGCGTTTCAATCGCGGCGCTCAGCAGCTTTTCGGCCTCGGCCTGTCGCATACCTTGGTTGAAATTGATGACCCAGGCGAGAATGAACTCGCTGAGGGCCACGTCGAGATGGCGCTCGCCCCATGCGGCGCGCCGGATTTCCAGCGCTTCCGTGGCATGGCGCTCGGCCGAATCGAAGTCACCCGCAAAGAATTGAAAAATCGCCAGGCTATGCAGACTTTCCGCCACGGCAAGATCTCGGTCGCCGGCGGCGCGTCGGCGCAATTGCAGCGCCTTGGTCAGTAGCGGCTCGGCGTCGTCGAAGCGCATGTAGCTCGTGTACGCATTGCCGATGCGGTCCATCAGCATCGCCTGCACCGCCGCCTGAATCTTCAATTCTTCCGGAAGACTGCCGCCCTGGACGTTCGCCAGCTTGCTCTCCAAGACCAACGTGTCGGCGAGAATCTGCTTCGCGCCGGCGTCGAGAATCTCCACCGCCTTGGTATTGGCATCCACCTGCGCCTCGGTGCCGAGTGAATAGCCCGAGAGACCAATCGGATCCGCTCCTTGGTACATGCCCGCCAAGACGGCCGCCGCGCGCTCCGCGACGGCGGCTTGCATGCCGGCCCTCTCGGCTTCGTCGCGCGCGGTCCGTTCGGCCGCTTCGGCGCGTTTTCGGGCAAGCGCCTCATCGTCACGCGCTTGGGCAATGCGCCAAGCCGCAATCGAGGACACGATCGCCGTGCTCACAAGCAACGCCACGACGGCCGTCCCCAGCGACGCCACCATCGGCTTGCGCCGACACCATCGCCAACCGCGCGTCAGAGTTCCGATCGGCCGTGCATGAATCGGTTCGCCCGCCACTTGGCGGCGCAGTTCGTCGGCCAAGTCCCGCGCGCTGACATAGCGCTTCGACGGCTCCTTCTCCAGGCATTTCAAGCAGATCGTCGCCAGGTCTCGCGGAACACGGCTGTTGAGTTTGCGGGGACTCGGCGGTTCGTCGCTGAGGATCTGCAAGATCAACATGCGCTTTTCGCCGCGAAACGGCAGCTCGCGCGTCAGCAACTCGAACAGAATCACCCCCAATGAATACACGTCGCTCCGGGCGTCGGCCTCATGGGCTTTGCCGCGCGCCTGCTCGGGACTCATGTAGGCCGGCGTGCCGAGTATCTGCCCGTCCAGCGTCATCGTGACTTCGCCGGTTTCGCGCTTTGCCAGACCGAAATCGGTGATGTGCGGCTGGCCTTCGCGATCCATCAGGATGTTGCTGGGCTTCAGGTCGCGATGTACGACGCCGCGTTCGTGAGCGTGGTGAACCGCGTCGGCAATCTGCGCGACCAATGCCGCGGCCTCGCGCACCGTCAACGGCCGGGCCTTGGCCCACTCCTGAAGCATGGCGCCGTCGACAAACTCGCTGGCGATGAAAAACGTATCGCCTTCGCGACCGACTTCATGGACGCTGACAATGTTGGGATGCCGCAATTGCGCCGCGGCGCGCGCGTCGCGGAGAAAGTATTCCGCTTCCGTGCTGTTCAACTGGCTGCGACGCGGCACCTTGACGGCCACCGTGCGATCGAGCAGCGTATCGCGCGATCTCCAGACCGCGCCGAACCCGCCAATCCCGACGCGCTCGAGCAGGTCGAAGTGCGCGAGCTTCCGCGGCGCCGCCGGCCGCGCGGAATCCATCAGCCCGGACACATTCGCCACGGTGGCGTCTTTACTGATCAGCGTGATATCGCTGCCGCACGACGGACAGACCAAATCGTCCAAGAGATGGTCCACGGCCAGTTCAATCGGATAGTGGCAGTGCGGACAGCGAATCTGCATGATCAGCGCGCTGACGGGAGGCTGGTGCGGCTACGGCCCATTGTGCCTTGTCGGCAAGTCGGAGGACAAGAGTCCCCGCCGTTCGTTCCTGGCACCTTTTCTCCCGCCGATGTCTTCGCACCGTGGGGCACCGCCGATGCCGAAAACGAGTTCACCTGCCAACAATTCGAGCTGACGCCATGGTGACAAGCGCGACCAAGGTAAGCAGAAGCGTTTCCGACTCTGGAACCGCCGCAGGATTTGGAACTTCGTATTCCGGCCCAAGCGTGAAGAAAGGTCCGGTTCCAAAATTATTGCGGACCAGATTCAGGTCGTCGATATTGACAATCCCATCGCCGTTCGCATCGCCGGTGCCAGTTCCATCAAAATTATTGCGCACATTGTTGAGATCATTCACATTAACGGCGTCATCGCCGTTCGTGTCTCCCGGAATAACAGGAACTTCGCCGGGCGTGAAGTTGAAAAAAAATCCGCTGTGGATGCCGGATCTAAATGCACTACGTAGACATTGAGAAAACTGTCGTCCGCCAGCCATCCCTGGATTTGCCAGGAACTGGTGTCATCGGAGAATAGTTCTATGATTCGAAAGGTTGTCCCTTCAAACGTCAGCGGAAGAATTCCGCCGCTGCTGTAGATGATGCCGGGAATTGAGGGAAAATGGGACTTCCTTCGGATTGTGCCCCCCCGAATAGTGATCGGATTCCCCGTTCCGATTTCAATTGCCTCGTCGTCATTGTTTTCGCCGATCACGCCCCGCTCAATGACTGCGGAGGAAATGCCACCAAGTTTGAGTTTATTGACCGTTCCACCGGTAATGAGGACGTCGTCCTGTTTCACGTCCAGGACGTCGTAGAAGTCTCCATCTTGAACGAGGATAGTGGCCGCCGCCGGCGAGGCGAAGGACAACACGCAGCAAGCAAGACAGATTAGCCGCAACACGGCGCGCACCTCCCCGAGGATGCTTCAAGCAAACTCAACTACCGCGATGGTAACCGAGCGCTAGATCGACGGCAACGAAGCGGCGTTATGCAGCTAACCGTCGGGCCTGGTACATAGTGAGATGCGACGACCCCCTGCGGCGCCGTCAGGCGTCGGACGGCACTATAGCCGGAGCGACGTGGATTGCCCTGCGGAGGCGGTTATTTTTTCTTCCGCTTTTTTAACGCCAGCGACAGGCTCTCGTACTGGGCCTTTTGGGCGATGGCGCCGGGCGTCCGGCCGAACTGCTTGGCCAATTCCTTGGTCGAGACCTTTCCGGCCAGCGATTTGAATTTCTTCAGCTCGGCTGGCGACCACGGCTTCCGGACAGTCGTTTTCTTTTTCTTGGCCATTGTAGTTCCTTGTTGATTGGGGTGAGGTCACGATGGTAGCGTTCGATGCGGACTGTACCAAGGGCTCGCCCGCCGGACTTGTCGACAAAAACCAACTAATTGCTGGGGCCGCGATGCCTGCCCGCGACGGTTTCGTTCGACGTTTCAACCAGTTTGGTAGACGGCAACACGCGACGATGCGGCGATCATTTGGCCGGCATCATAGCGTACGCGGCCACATCGGCGGCTGCTTTGGTAGGAACGCCCGGCTTGTCTAGAAAGCCGAGATCCGCGAACCATTCGAGGTAACGCTCGGTCCAAGCGCCGAACGGGATACCGCCGCGATCCGTGAGTCCGCCGCCGTGAACGCCATTTCCATAGATGTGCATCTCCAGATTCGGCACGCTGGCCTTGAGCATGGCGACAAAGTAGTCATTCGCCCAAAGCGCATGCACGCGATCGCCGGACCCCGCGGAGGCGATGAAACTCGGGGGAACATTGCGCGGGATGGGCGTCATTGCGTCGCGTGTGAACGGCGTCGGCCCGGGATAGATCACACCCACAAAATCGGGCCGGGCCGAGACCTTCGCCAACGCGTCCGCAGCGTCGCTGTGCTGACGCTCGAAGTCCTCGAAAAACAGCGCCGCGGGCGCCGAGAGTTCCGCGCCGGCGGAAAAGCCCATGATCCCGATCTTCGCGGGATCCAGTTTCCATTCCGCCGCATGAGCGCGCACCAGCCGGATGGCCTGGAACGCATCATTCACGGCGTCGATCGTCGGCTCATAGCCGTCCACGCGCAGTCGATTGCGCAGGACGATCGTTGACACGCCGCGCTGTTTGAAGAACGGCACGAAATCGGCGCCTTCCGGGCCGACCCAGAGGATGCGATGGCCGCCGCCCGGAGCGACGATCACCGCCGCGCCGGTATTCGATGCGTTGTCGTCCGCCAAGTGTACTTCGATCGACGGATTGTGGATGTTGATGACGTTCACCGTCTTGTCCGACGGCTGCTTGAGCGACGTGTTGTATTGTTCCGGCTCGTGAATGCGTTCCCGCTTCAGCAGCGGCGAATCCTCGGGATAGAGCGACAACACTTGCCCGCCGGATAGCACGGGCTCCGGAAGGAACGGCGTTGCATCCGTGGCTTGCGCCCTGGCCTTATGACAGAGCAACAGGAAGAGTAGCGTGCAGATTCTTGAGTGCATGGCAGATTTCCAGTGGTCGAGTCCTGTCGTTGCGACAGGCTATAGTTGGATTCCCAAACATTTGCGTCATGATTCAAATTCAGTTTGAGCGCGCGACGCGGTTTTTTTTGGTTCTTCACCCAATTCCGGGGAATGAGGGGATGAGTTGAGTCAACGGCAGGTCTGCTTCATGTTGCTGGGTGTTGACGAAACCAGTGACAC
>JAWXBP010000211.1 GCA_034440135.1 Planctomycetia bacterium | reverse complement strand
GCCGTGGATCGTGACGGTGGTGGATCTGTTGTGGGGCGCAACCCTGGCCGCGTCGGTCGGCTATCTGGGATTTCTGGCTGGCAAGTGGCTTCGTTGAACCGGCTCACCGCGAGCGACGAAAAAGCCCACGGCGACCGCGGTCGCTAGGCAGGGCGCGAGTGACTGGCGAGTCGCTCTTGGGCAAGTTGCTCGACGGCCCTGAGATCGACGTTGGGTTGAGGCACTACTCGGCGCTAATGGCCCGTTCGACGGCCCTCTCGGCCAGGCTCGTGCGATAAACCGCCAGGCTACGATAGTAGTCGGCCAGCGCTTCGATTTCGAACAGCGAGGCTTCCACGGCAGCTAACTCGCGCTGATTAACCAGGAAGATATTGCTATCTCCCAGTTCGAATCGCCGTCGCTCGAAGGCCTCCATTTGTTGCGCTAAACGTACGTTTGAGCCTGCCTCCATGGCGCGCTGGTACGATGTCAACAGAGCCGAGGCGGCATCGCGGACTTCCGCGCCGATCTTGTCATTTGTGAAGCGTTGCTTGGCGTTCAGTTGGGCGAGCTTGGCCTGCAACGCACGAATTTTACCGCGTGCCTCACGACGCTGAAGGGGCACTTCGGCAAACAATCCACCTTCCATCTCGTAGGGCGTCTTGTCCCCCGACGGTGACGCCTCGCCACCGACATCCTTTGAGCCCCAAACGGTGGCGTCGAGCCCAGGCATCAGCAGATTCTCAGCCGCTTGAAGGTCCACCGCCAAACTTTGTCGGAGCAAGTTAAGCTCTCGCACCTCCGGGCGGGCCTGCAGCGCCCGGTCGATCGCCAAAGGAACCGTATCTGATCGCGGCGTCGGCGGAGCGGGGAACCCCATGGGCAACAGCTCTGGGGGCGGAAGCAACGGAAAACCTTCCGGGCTACGCAGGAACAAGGAGAGTTTGATCGCGGCCTCTTGAAGCTTCCGTTCCGAGGCAATGACCTTCATGTGCCGCGAGGCGACGACGCGATCGTTGTCCACCGCCTCGCTCCCAGGCAAGTCGCCGAACTCCACGCGCCGCTTAATCGCCGCGTTACGCTCTTCCGCGACGCGCAACATGCCGCGCTCCACCCGCAACGCTTCGCCGGCTGCCACCCAGGTCCAATAGCTTTGCGCAGCGGCACGGTCGATTTCGAGCAGTTGAGCCTGAATCGAAGGTTCCGCGGCGGCGCGCGCCAGGTTGCTTTGGGCAATCGCCACGCGTCGCTTATCGATCGCGCGATCGCGCCACAGCGGCACCGTGGCGCCGAGTTTGAACTCACCCCCTTCGTTGGTCTGGCGTTCGCCGTACCAGTCCGGAAAATTGCCGTCGCCGATCCGATATCCGCCGTACGCATATCCGCCTTGCCAAAGCGGTTGCGTCGCGGTCACGCCGGTTCGATACATCTTGTAGTACCCCATGGGCTGGGCAAGACTGTATCCATCCACAGTCAAGTCAAAACCGCCCCGCGCCGCCAACTGTTGTCCTTCCGCGATTGCACGTTCCTGAAAGGCGGCTTGCACCAGCGGGTAGGTCAGATCGACCGATTGCAACACCTCGTCGAGCGTGAGCGGCTTGATTGCGATCGCGACGCCCCGCGGTAGCTCTTCGGGGGGCGAGGTGAACTGCACGGTGGCGACGGCCTTGAAAGGCTCTGCGTTTCTCGCCACGGGCGCAGGCGGAAAGGAAGCCGGTGGAAGTGTGGCACTCTTCGGCGCGGCGGGCGACGCTTTGGGCGCCGTGACGCGTGGAGCAACCGGCGCAACGCGGACCCGCTCTTGCCGCGTCGCACAGGCGCTGGCGGCAAGCAGAAGGATCGCGACGCTGAAATGTCTCACGCGGTCGATCATTTCTTGGACTTTAACTTGATCTCGCCTCCGGACTTACTCTTGTCCTTCGCATCGGCTTTCGGCTCCTCCATGGAGACCACCGGCGGAAATCCGTTGATCTGCCGCCAGAACTCGTACCAGAGAGGTACGCGATCTAAAAGCACCCAGCCATTCGCTCGCTGTCCTTGACGCAAGAACTTCCCCGTGGGCCATTTTTCCTCGCCGGCCAAGGGCATGACCAGCACGCGAAATTCGCCCTTGCCATTGTCGGTGGAATCAATATTCACGATCTGTCCGCCGAAAGTGCCTACGGCCGCCGAGGGCCAGCCGACGAACTGCACCGCCGGCCAGCCTTCGAACTGCAGGCGCACCTGGCGGCCCTCGCTCACGAGGGGAATGTCATTTCCGTCGAGCCACAACTCCACAGCGCGTTCGGCCTGATCGGGCACGACGATGAAAAGCGGATCGCCTTCGCTGACGATTTCTCCTCCTTGATTCACGAGCAGTCGCAGCAAGGTGCCGTCGATGGGCGATGCGATCGCTTGACTGCGCTGCTGAGCGAGTTTTGATTCGCTTTCCACCAGTTCTTTCTCGGCGACGGCGACGTCCCCTTCGGCGGTTCGCGACATGGCTTCGGCGGAGGAGATTTTGGCATCCGCTTCGCGCGTCTTTAGTTCAAGCTCCGCCTGTTTGGCGGATACGTCCGCCTTGGCGCCGGCGACTTTGGCTTCGGCTTCCCGTAGTTTTGCGGTCGCTTCGAGGTACTTGCGCTCTTCTTGCTCCAAGTCCAAACGCGAGACGAGTTGCTCGGCGAACATCTGCCGACGACGCTCCACATTCACGCGGACCTGGTCCTCACCGGCCTTCGCCGCGCTCAGCGCTTGCTCTTCGGCGGCGACTTTCTGTTTGGCGGCTTCAATCCCTTGCAATCCCGCTTCAATGGTCCGTTGGCGAGCCTCGGTAAAGGCGGTCACCTGCTCGCGATACTCGTCTACCTTCAGTCGGCTAGCGTCCCGCTTTTGCTGTCCGTACAGAACCTGCTGCTCCAGACGCCGAATCAAGAAGGGATCGATCCCTTGGATCTCACAGATCACCTCGCCTTGGCGCACAGGAGCCCCCTCGCGCAAACCCGTTTTCCAGGCCATAACGCGGCCTTTGATGGCGGCCTTGACTTCCTGTTGTCTCTCCAGCGGCGCGAAAGCCGTCACCCGGCCGATGCCACGCACATTCTGCTGCCACGGCAAGAAGCCCAGGGCGGCCGTGATTGCCAGGCAGCCGAACAGCAAGCTTCGCGCCACCCAGCGCGCGAAGCGAGGCAGCTCGGTCCGGCGGATCACCGGCAACAGCGGCATCTGGTTTGTGGAAGGCGTCATGCGTTCTAAGTTCAACTCGGTTGGCCACCGTTACGGTTCAGTTTGCGAGCGGAATCCAAACGCCAAATCTGATCGCAGCGTTCGATGAGTTCCTTGCGACCGGTGGCTAGCACGAGTGTCCAGGGCCGCTCGGGAGCGAACAGGTAGTCCGCGGCCGTTTCCAGATATTCATCTGGCAATGTGTCCAAAAGGTTGTCGATCAACAGCAGTTTGGGTTCGTCCAACACGGCCCGGGCCAGCATGAGTCGTCGACACTGGCTTTCCGAGAGCGGCGCACCATCGGTAGTCAACTTCGTCTGGAAACCTCTGGGGAGTGCTTGAATCTCGTCCAGCAAGTCGACTGCGGCGAGCGCTCGAGACAATTCCGCGATGCCATGGTTCGGACGATCCAGGATCACATTCTGAGCGATGGTTCCTGCGAAGATCTCAATCGGCCCGACTAACGCTAGCTGGTCGCGGACCGTTTGCGGGCAAAGTTCTCGCACATCCGCGCCGTCCATTTCGACGAATCCAGTATCCGGCGGACGGACGCAGAACAACACCTCCAGCAAGGTCGAGCGTCCGCTCCCCGGCGCCCCGGTCAATGCCAAACGCTCGCCAGACTTGATGGTTCGCTGGAGGGGACCGATGATCGCCCCATCGCCGCGGTCCACGACAACCCCGCGGACGAGAATGGAGACGCCCCGCGGACCGCTAATCGGCGGTTCTTGTGCGCCGTGGTCGCGCTCGACAGGAAGGTCAAAAAGATAGCCGAGCTTCTCGCAGGCGGCCAGCAGGTCATAAAAGCTGTCGAGGTGTTTTCCGAGCTTGCTAAACGCACCCATGATCGTGGCGACGATGAGCTCGGCGGCGATGAGCTGTCCGAGAGTTAATTCGCCTTCAATCACTAGCCAGCCACCTAGGCCGAGGAGCGCCGTGCTGGCAATGACTTGAATGCCGAGCGAAAACACGATTTGCCGCATGAGGACCCGAAAATGTGCGGCGCGCGCTGAGATGTATTGGTCCATTAAGTGGTTGATCATTTCCAGCGCGTGATCGCCGGACCCGCGGAGTTTGAAGGTCAAAGGATGCCGCGCCAACTCCTCCAACCACCAGACGAACGCATATTTCGACCTCGATTCCAGCGTCGCTGTCGTAACCGCGTTCCGTCCCAAGAGGAACAGCACCGTTACGAGCGCCACCACGAGAAAGAGATTGAAACCGAGTAATGCGGGGTGATAGAAGGCTAGCACCACCATCCCAACTAGCGTCTGCAACGTCATCCCCACGCCGTCCAGCAGCAGATAGGCCACTGCTTTCTGGACCGTGACCACTTCGAACACCCGGTTGACCAACTCCGGTCCATAACGGTGGTCGAGGCTCGGCACGCGCAGCCAGGCCAGGCGATGCGCGGCCTCCGAGACGACGCGAACCGCGATTCGCCGCTGCAACATCTCGACGACGTAGGTCTGCAGCGTCGTGATCGCGGCGCCGAAACTCAGAAACGTGAACAAGATGAACGCCAGAACCACGATCGGCTGCAAGAGCGCCCCAAAGGCGACGGTGGTGACCAACTGCTCGACAGCAATCGGCGTAGCGAGTGCAATTACCCCCACGACCGCGGCGTAAATGACCACGATCCCAATATCTCGCGCGTCCGGCCTGAGAAGTTGGATAAGCCGCGAGAAGGGCGATGGATGGGCATGTTCAGCAGTCACGTCACGCAGTACGCCAGCAACAGGGTAGAAATTCTCGTGGATCGCCAGCAATGCAATCGATCGCCGGTATCTTTGTTACCATCGTCAGACTCCGGTAGGGTCGAATGTTAAAAAGTCGAATTTCGAGTCAATACGCCGGAGAACGAAGTGTGCGTAGAGGCACACTGCGGCACGGGTTGAGGCGCAAGGCAAGATACGCACCCATCAATGCCTACAGTTTCCCCCTTCGTTCAAGATGCGACGAACATCGAAGGCCACCTGTTTTCTGCACAGACGCATCGCAAGTCGCGAAGAAGCGAGCGCGCGGTATCGCAAGCCGCACAAAATGCGGAGGACCTGGGGGTTGGGCGACGAGGGCTCGGCTCAGGAGCGGGCCGAACATCATGTGACGTCGGCGCGGAGAATCCTCTCGGCCTGTGTCAGACATATTTTTCACCGCGAATCACGCGGACCTCCGTGACGTAGGCAATCAAGGCGAAATGGGGAAAGTATTGGTTGGTCAGCTGCGTCAGGAGGCGGTCAGCCACTGACTCGTCGACGATCGTTTCGATTCGCACGTTGTCGCCGGGAAGATCCCCCGATCGCAGATGCCGCGAGCCCTCGCCTTCCGCCGCAGCACTGGTGTAGCCAGTCGCTCCGGCGGACAGGATTTCTGCGATCAGACGCTCGCGCAGGACCGCCTCCGCGATTACCGTGACCTTCAGAAGTTTTGTGGTTTGCATGGCATTAACTGGGTCATGGTGTTCCACGATGGCGACTTGGTCGGGAATGCGAAGCTCGTGCATAAGCGTTGTCCTTGCTTGAGCACTAACTGAAAACCAGGTGTCCCCGAATCCATCCAACAGCTTCATTAGCCATGCAGCACCTTGGCCATCTGGTAGTACAAGGGAATTCCTGCCAGCAGATTGAACGGGAAAGTGATGGCCAGTGAAGCCGTGAGATAGTACGTGGGATTGGCCTCCGGCAGCGTCATGCGCACGGCGGGCGGCGCGGCGATGTATGATGCGCTCGAGGCCATTGCCGCCAAGACGGTGCAACCGCCGATCGATAGTCCCGCCCAGTGGCCCAGGACCACCGCCAATGCACCATGCAAGATTGGCATGACGATGCCAAATCCGATCAGGAACGCGCCGGCTTGCCGCAAGTCGCCGAGTCGGGAACCGGCTACGATCCCCATTTCCAGCAGAAAAATGGTCAAGGCGCCCTTGAAAAGGCCTTCAAAGAACGGCTTCACCGGTTCATAACCCGATTCGCCGGTCACCACTCCGACCAGCAGTCCGCCGACGAGCAGGATCATCGACCGTGCGGTCAAGACCTCGTGAAGCACTTGACGCAACTCGCGTGTCGGACGGGCGGCGCCGTGAGGCGCCGATTGCCGACCCGTACCGTTCGCGACGGCTCGATCCGCGCGCGCCGTCTGAATCGCGCCAATGGCCAAGGCGATGTGAATGCCGGGACTTTCGAGCAAGGTCAGGAGCGTGGGCAGAAATCCCTCCAATGGTTGCCCCAGCGCGGTGGCGAACTGCTGTGCGGCCAGGAACGTGACCGCCGAGACAGAGCCATAATGGGCCGCCAACCCGGCGGCGTCGGCGACGCTAAATCGACCGAGCCGCCGCAGTACCACATAGCTAGTCACCGGGGTGATGCACCCCAGCAGCAGGGTTACGATCGCCGGCCAAAAAATAACGCCCATGGAGCTTTGGGAAAGCTCGACGCCACCCTTGAGTCCGAGCGCGAAGAGCAGGTAAATTGAGATCGCGGCATATACGTCGCGCGGCAGCGAGAACTCGCTCTTCAGCAGCCGGGCGGCCACGCCCAGCGCGAATGACAGCGTGAGCGGAGAGCTGAAGTTGTGCCGCAAGGTATCCAGCATGAGAGCACCGCCATTTGCGTACGATAATACACGAAATTTACTTCGCGTATTTTATATCGGCCAATGTGGCCCTTGGCAAGAGCAACGCATGAAAAAAAGTTCGGCTATTCGGCACACGCTTCCCGCGGCTAAGCCGCCAAGCGAGGCGCCCTGGACCTTTCTGACTAATCACGCGCACGTGCTGTGGTGCATTTATCGGGACCCCGAGGTACGACTTCGCGACGTCGCCCAACTGGTCGGGATTACTGAGCGCATGGTCCAGCGAATCGTGATGGAACTCGCCGTGGCGGGCTACTTGACGATCGAAAAGCAGGGTCGACGCAATCGCTACCGCTTGTGCGTCGACCGACCACTCCGCCATTCCTTGGAATCACATTGCCAGGTCGGCGAGTTATTGAGCCTGATGGCCAGAACAAGTTCGAAACAGGCGGCTGTCAATTCAGCTCGGCCGTCGAATAATGCCGGACGCCATTGAATCATTTGGTTCTTCACCCAATTCCGGGGAAAGCCTGGCGGATTTTGAGAAAGAAGTAGTTGTCGTCTCGGTAGCCGTAGGCCATACGTTTGAGGACTTTGAT
>JAWXBP010000210.1 GCA_034440135.1 Planctomycetia bacterium | reverse complement strand
GTGTCACTGGTTTCGTCAACACCCAGCAACATGAAGCAGACCTGCCGTTGACTCAACTCATCCCCTCATTCCCCGGAATTGGGTGAAGAACCAAAAAAATCGCTCTCGCCATTGGATCAATCGGCAGCTTGGCTCGATTCGAGGGACTTGGTCCCGTACCCATAGTCGTCGGGCGAAAGGCGATTTCGACGCAAATCCAGAAAGACCCTTTTTTGAGCCTGCCCGGCAAGTGCGGGCGGGTCCGCCGTCGGCGGAAGAGCAGGGCCTATCATTGCGATGGCTACCGTCTCGGCACGTACCGCATCGCGACCGCGCCCGAGCCGAACTCCCGTCGGCCTAGGAGTTTCAAGTCGACATGCTTCGATAGCCCCGCGAACAACGTCGGCCCGTGGCCCGCCAGCCTGGGATGCACCACGAACTCGTACTCATCGATCAATCCGAGTTCCGCTAACGCCAGCGGGAGGGTCACGCCTCCCACAAATATGCCCTGACCCGGCTCCTGCTTGAGCCGCTGAACGGCCGTCCCCAGATCTCCGCGCACAAGTTCCGCGTTCCAATCGACGCGGTCCAGAGTGCTCGACACGACGTATTTCTTCGCCGCGTCAATCGTCCTGGCGAAGGGTTCCATCCAGTCGGCCATCCAATCAGGTCTCACACCGGTCGCCGGCGGTCGCCACGCTGCTTCCATCATTTCGTACGTTACCCGGCCGAAGAGCAATGCATCGGCCTGCGCGAGTCTCTCGGCCCAATAACGATGCAATTCCTCGTCCGTCGAACCGGCCCGATGATCGCAGCACCCGTCCAAGGTGACGTTGATGGAATACCGAAGGGCTCGCATTGCATCAGCGTACCGTCGACGGGAACGTCTGAAAAGCGAGCCCGCGGCCACCAAGTTGAGGCTGCCGAGGTCCGACACGCCGACGCCGGGGCTGCTCGGCGCCGAGGGCGATGTGATCGACGCGGCCTAAGGGACCAATAGACTCGCAAACATCGGACGATTTCTGCTGTCACATGGACACTAGCTCCTTGCTGCTCGCGGCAGATATTGGCTACTTGTGGAGCGAAGTTGGGTTAATTACTGCGTTGCAACTGCCAGAAACCAAGTCACCGAATAAATCGTGATTTGTCCACCAGGGCTGTTGAAGCGGTCGTTCACGGTCCTTTCCCCAGACAGGACTGCGCGGATTGGCGTTTCAACAGCGCGAAATCAGTTTTACATCGCGATGGCAAGCGAGTAACTTGAAAGCGCCGCCTAGCGGTCTGCCTTCCTGGCCGAGCAACGCACTACATCTCTTTCAAGGTCGTGATCCGATGCACTGGTTGCGACTATTCGTCGTTGCGCAATTCATCGCTGCGTGCTGCACCTCAATTGCGGCCGTCGCCGGGGACGTGGACTACGAAGTAAAGGTGCGGCCGCTCTTGACGGCGAAATGCCTCGGCTGTCATGGCGACGACGTGCAGGAAAGTCACTTTCGCTTGGATCGTCGGGCCGCGCTCTTAACCGGCGGAGATTCCGGCGAGCCCGCCGTGCTGCCTGGGAATGCCGAGAAAAGTCATCTCATTCAGCTTGTCAGCGGCCGTCAGGCCGGCATAGCGATGCCGCCTGATGAATCGGAACGTCTTACCACGGAGGAGATTCAACTGCTCCGCGAATGGATTGATGGCGGAGCGAAGATGCCTGAAGATTCGCCTGGCAGTGGAACGCCGATCGCGCGGCCGGAGCATTGGTCCTTTGACCCGCTCTTGAAAACTTTGCCTTCGCCAGTCGACGAGAATTGGGAATCGAATGCGCTCGACGCATTCATCTTACAAGGACTCAAGGAGCATGGACTCGCGCCGAATTCGCCGGCGACGCGCGCGGAGCTGATCCGTCGCATGTATCTCGACATGCTCGGCGTTCCGCCGACGCCAGAAGAAGTCCAGGTTTTCGCGGCGGACGCTGCGGGGAACGCGACGGAGACGTTGATCGAGCGCTTGTTGAACGATCCACGTTATGGGGAACGCTGGGCGAGCTATTGGCTCGACCTGGTGCGTTTCTCGGAGACAAATGGCTTTGAAACAAATCGCGAACGCCCAAATGCATGGCCGTTTCGTGATTACGTGATTCGAGCGCTCAACGAAGACAAGCCGTATGACCAGTTCCTGCAGGAGCAAATAGCGGGGGACGCGCTCGGCGCGCCGGAGGCGACCGGATATCTCGTCGCCGGGCCGTATGACCTAGTGAAAAGCCCGGACATCAACCTGACGCTCATGCAGCGACAGAATGAACTGGATGACATGATCGGGACCACCGGCGCGGCATTCCTCGGGCTGACGGCGGCTTGTGCGAGGTGTCACAACCACAAGTTCGATCCGATCCTCCAAAGCGACTACTACGCCCTGCAAGCCATCTTCGCCGGCGTGCAACATGGCGATCGCGAGATGCCGCTTAGCGAAGCGACGCAGCGCGAGATCGCCGAGCTTGATGAGCGAGTGGAAAGCCTGCGCGCGGAGCTCGTGCCGTTCTTGAAGGTTAGTAGCGTCCGACGGGAAAGCGTCAATCCGCGCGGGAACGAAGAACGTTTCGAGCCGGTCGAGGCGAGGTTCGTTCGGTTCACAATTCTGGAAACGAATTCCTCGGAACCGTGCCTGGACGAGTTGGAGGTCTATGGTGCTTCGATGAACTTGGCGCTCGCGAGTTTTGGAGCGAAGGCGACCTGTTCCAGCGCCCTCGCCGGCAATCCAATTCACAAGCTGGAACACATCAATGACGGTCACTATGGGAACAGCCATAGCTGGATCTCCTGTGAAGCGGGCGCCGGCTGGGTGCAGATTGAACTGACGCAAACATTCCCAATCGATCGCGTCGCTTGGGCTCGTGACCGCGAAGGGCATTTCGCGGATCGCTTGGCGACCAAATATCGTATCGAGGTCGCGACCGAGCCCGACGCGTGGACGCTCGTCGCGTCCTCGGCGGATCGGGCGCCCTACGACGGCGCGCCGACGAAGCCGGAGTACGACGTCAACCGCTTTGAAGCTGAAGACGCTGCACGTGGCCGCGCAGCTCTCGAAGCGTTGGCTGAATGCGAACGACGCAAGTCGGAACTGAGCTCGGAAGCGCTCCTTTACGCCGGCACTTTTGAGCAACCGGCGGCGACGCACCGGCTGTTCCGCGGCGAACCGCGTGAGCCACGCGAAGAAGTCGCGCCGAACACGATTGCATCGCTCGGTTCGTTAGCAATCACTGGCGACACGCCCGAACAGGAACGCCGCGTGGCGCTTGCGCGGTGGATTGCCTCGCCTGATAACCCGCTCACGGCGCGAGTGATGGTCAACCGGCTGTGGCAATATCACTTTGGAAACGGAATCGTCAGCACGCCGAACGACTTTGGACTTTCCGGTGCGCGGCCGACGCATCCGGAGTTGCTTGATTGGCTCGCGCAAGAGTTGACCTCCCATGGTTGGTCGCTCAAGCATGTGCATCGATTGATCCTGCAATCGGCCACGTATCAACAGAGTAGCCGCCCGCGCGCGGAGGCGTTGGCCGTAGACGCTGCGACGGCATGGTTATGGCGATTTCCGCCGCGACGTTTGGAGGCTGAACCGATTCGCGACGCGATCCTTGCCGTGACCGGCGCGCTCGACGGCCGCATGTACGGCCCAGGCTTTAGCGCCTTTGAGATCGAGCTGGAAAACGTGCGGCATTACTTCGCGAAGCAGACGTATGGCCCCGAAGATTGGCGGCGGATGGTCTACATGACCCGCGTGCGCCTGGAGCGCGAAAGCGTGTTCGGCGTGTTCGATTGTCCCGACGCCGCCGGTTCCGTTCCGCGCCGCGGCCGTTCCACGACGCCGCTTCAGGCGCTGAACCTGTTCAACAGCGCGTTCATGCTCCAACAGGCTCACATGCTCGCTGAACGACTCCAGAGCGAATGCTCCGACGATGCTTCCGATCAAGTGGCGCGTGCCTATTGGCTCTGCTTTGGGCGGGCGCCAGAATTGGATGAACAAGCGGCCGCGCGGGAGTTTATTCAGACGGAAGGTTTGCCGGCGTTCTGCCGGGCGATGTTGAATAGCAATGAACTGGTGTTCCTCCAGTAGCGGGCACAAATCGATGGCGGCAGGAAACATTTCGGGACGGCATCTGCTCGATCGCCGGGCATTCTTGGATCACGCCGGGTTCGGCCTGAGCGGCATCGCGCTGGCGATGCTCCTCTCGGAACAAGGTTTATTGCGCGCGGCGGAGAGCGGGGCGACCGTCAGTGGCAAGTCGCCGATTCGTCCGCAGATCGACGCAGCGCACCCCTTCGCCGCACGGCCGCCGCATTTTGATGCCGCCGCGAAACGCGTATTGGTGATCTTCTGCTCCGGCGCCTGCAGTCAAATTGATACGTTCGATTACAAGCCTGAGTTGATCGCGCGGCATGGCCAGCCGCTGCCTGGCGCGGATCAGCTGATTACCTTCCAAGGCGAGCAAGGAAACATCACACGCAGCCCTTGGAGGTTCCGTCCGCGCGGCGAATGCGGCAAGCTGACGTCTGATTTGCTGCCGGAGATCGGTGCGCTGGCGGATGACATCTGCTTTATCCATTCGCTGAAGGGAAAAACCAACACGCACGGGCCGGGCGAGAACTACATGTCCACCGGCTTCACGCTGGACGGTTTTCCGAGCGCCGGCGCCTGGGCCAGTTACGCACTCGGCACGGAGAACGAAAACTTGCCGGCGTATGTGGCGATCCCCGATCCGCGCGGCACGCCGCAGAATTCGGTCAACAACTGGGGCCCTGGCTTTTTGCCGGCGGCGTATCAAGGAACCGATTTCAACGCCGCCAAGCCGATCCGCAATCTCGCGCGGCCGGATGGCATCAGCGACCTAAGCGATACGCGGACGCGAGAGTTTCTCCAGCGATTGAATAATCGCCACTTGGAGCGATACCCCGGCGACAGCGAGCTGGCCGCGCGGATTTCAAGTTACGAGCTCGCCGCGCGGATGCAATTAAGCATTCCGGAGGTGAACGGTCTCACGGACGAAACGGCGGCGACGCTTGCCATGTACGGAGCGGATGACGCGGAGAATCCACTGAAGGCGGCTTACGCGAAGAACTGCCTCCTCGCGCGGCGGTTGCTGGAGCGCGGCGTGCGTTTCGTGCAGCTATTCAACGGCGCGTATCAAACCGGCGGCGAGGGCGTCAGCAACTGGGATGGGCACAAGGTGATCGAAGAACAGTACAGTGTTCACGGACCGGTGCTCGATCAACCGACCGCCGCACTCCTGCGCGATCTCAAACAGCGCGGGCTGCTTAAAGACACGCTCGTCGTCTGGTGTACGGAGTTCGGTCGCATGCCCACGTTCCAAAAGGGGGCGAGTGGCCGCGATCACAACCCCGAGGGGTTCACTTGCTGGCTGGCTGGCGCGGGCGTAAAAGCGCCATTCAGCTACGGAGCGACCGACGAGTTCGGCTACCGGGCCGTAGAGAATGTCGTAACGGTGCACGACTTCCATGCGACCATTCTGCATTTGCTCGGCCTCGACCACGAACGGCTGACGTTTTACCACAACGGCCTGGAGCGCCGGCTCACAGATGTGGAAGGCCAGGTGGTGCGGGATGTGCTGGCTTAAGACCACCGATAGTCGGCGAGCGGCACGGGCGGTGCGAGAATTTCCTGTCGGCTGAGGCCAGCGCCGCCGTTCCGCAGCGAGCTTCCCAAGCATATTGCCTGAGACGGTTCCAGCCAGAATTCCTTAGTGGAGGGCTTCCTGCGTCGGAAACGAAACGTAGCCGTGCGACCGAGTTGCACGGCAATTCGGCAAGATGCTGGCGACATTCGCAACCAGGGCTTTACGGGTTTGACGTGCTATCGTGTACAACTTTCCTGCGGAAGCACCACGATGGCACAGCAACTTGTCAGAATGAATGCATTCGCTTGCAAACAACTCGTTCGACGCCTAAAGTATGGACGATGTGGCACTTTCGCAGTGTTTCGGCACATTCAATTATGTAGCTTCCCGAGCTGGGTGACGGGAGTGCGAATCTCGCCTCCCGCGCTTACGCAGCAATGACAAGTGGATTGGCGAGCCGCTGTCCACATGTCCTGTGCGCGATGGGCGAGCGCCTGGCTTGCACCGCGAAAGCCGCCAGTTGGCGGATGGATGACGAAACCGGCGCGCTAAATCTTAAAATGTGCGCTGATCATTCTCAGTTTGTCACTGGGTTGAAATGCGCTCGTTCTTGCAAGTCGCTGTGCATGTGGCCGTGTTGCTGCTGGCGATTAGAGCGTTCTTGATCGCGCCGATCGTCGTGCCCACCAGTTCGATGGCGCCGACGCTCTTGGGCGTGCATGGCGACGCGGTCTGTCCGAAATGTGGGCGCGCCATTCAATGGGGCGCTGATATTACCAGCTTCGATGCGTCGCGCGTCGAGTGCTTTCGCTGCGGGGCGGAGCAAACTGCGTTCGACGAACGCGCTCTCGTCGGCGGGGACCGGCTGCTTGTCGATCGGAGCGCCTATTGGTTGCGAGGGCCACGGCGTTGGGAAATGGCAGTGTTGCGCGACCCGACCTCGCCCGATCGCTGGCTCGTCAAACGTGTGGTCGGCCTGCCAGGCGAGACCATCTCATTGCGCGACGGCGATCTGTTTAACAGCGACGAGCGGGTCCAGAAATCATTGGCCCAGTTGCGCTTGATCGCGATCCCGCTCTACGATTCGACAGACATTTCGCCAAATAGCGACATGTCCCCCTTTCGCGGCCAGGACGCGTCGTCGCAATGGGAACGCCATACGCGGCCTGGCGCTGAGTCATTCTTGCGACTCCCGGCGCCCCAGGCGCTCACCGCGGAGACCTCGCCCACCTTCGATTGGCTCGTCTATCATCCTCCTGAGATGGTAAAGGAGGATCGCGGGGCGGGAAATGCAATCACTGATGTATTGCCATACAACCAGGACGTATTGCGCCGTCCCATCCTGGTGACAGACGTGCTGCTCACTTGCCGCATCCGCTGGCAGGGAGCCGGCGCGATCGCTGTGCGGCTACCGGCCCGCAGGGATGGGCTGCTGCGACTGGAGCCTGGTCAAAGCCGAGTCGAGCTCCTTGTCGACGGCGAATCGCGCTGGAACGAGACCGTGACGTTCGAGGGTGAGTACGCTTCCGCCTTTCCGCTGACGGTCGCCCATTGCGACGGGCGCGTATTGCTGGAAATCGCCGGGCAATCGCTGAGCTTCGACTTGGACGAACTGGCCGGCGCTTCGAGCCCCGCGGCGAACACGCCCGGGGGGCTGGCCATTGGAGTGCAGGGCGTCGGCGTCGAGATTACCAACCTCCGTCTGGATCGCGATATTTACTACTCCGAGCCGCCGGAATTAGCCGGCGCGCACTGGGAATCGCTAGCTCTCGGCGAGGGCGAATACCTACTCCTGGGGGATAATCCTGCCCATTCACTCGACGGCCGCTACTGGCGGCCTCCGGCCGTGAGCCGTAACTCGTTTCTGGGCAGGCCTTTTCTCGTGCATGGAGCCAGTCGTGCCGCCCGCGTCGCCGGCTGGGCGTTTCAAGTTCCGGACTTGGAGCGAATTCGCTATATTCCCACGGCCCGCGACGAATAACCTTTGGTCCGACAGCCTGTCGGACACGTAGAATCATCCATTGGCCCCTGGCCGCCGTATCACGTCTCTGCCGCCGTCCGTAAGGTTCGATCATGGCCAAGAAAACTGCCGTCCAGCCCGAGGATACCACCGCGCCGGGCGAGACGCTCCCGCAGTCCTCCCTCAAGCGAGGCGCCACCGCCCCGAACGTAACCACCGCCCAAGCTTCGTATAAGCCGGACGGGGCTCGCGATTTTGTCGAGGCCGTGGTGATCGCCTTCATCTTGGCTTTTCTCTTCCGCACGTTCGAGGCCGAGGCCTTTGTCATTCCCACCGGCTCGATGGCCCCCGGCCTAATGGGCGCGCATCACGACCTGTACTGCGAGCAATGTGGATATCGTTACCAGGTGAACACGAGCGAGAACGACGAAAAATCTGCGCTCGAGTTTCAATACGCGATGGGGCGGCTGCAGCGTGACGAGGCCGAAGCGATGTCGCGGGGAGATGCCAATCTCGTGCAACGTATCCGAGAATCGATGGAGCAGGAGCAGCAGAACTACGCGAACCGGCGCACCGTAGAAGGCACGTGTCCCGTCTGCCGATACACGATGAACTTCGCCGATCAGACGGAAGGCAAGTACAAGGCCTTTTCCGGCGACCGGCTGATCGTAACGAAGTTTCCGTACGAATTCGGCCAGCCGAATCGCTTCGACGTCGCGGTCTTCAAGTATCCGCTCGGGCCCAGCGAGAACTTCATCAAGCGCATCGTCGGGCTGCCCAACGAAAACATTCGCATTTTCCACGGCGACATTTTCACCAGCCCCGCTGGCGGCAACGAGGCGATGACGATTGCCCGCAAGCCGGACAAAAAGCTGCTGGGGATGGCGCAAGTTGTGCATGACAACGACTACGTCGTTCGTCCCGACGGCCAGCCGGATGAGTTGATCGCCGCGGGCTGGCCCACGCGCTGGCACGCCGGCGCATGGACCGACTCAGACGCCGGCCTCCAGTTCGCGCCTGCGTCGACCGGTTGGAAAGCGGACGAAAACGGCCGCGGCTTTACCTTCGCCGCGGCAGACTCGGCCTCCGGCGAGAACGCCTGGTTGCGCTATGAGCACAATGTCCCGAGCAGCGAGGTTTGGGCCGACTTCGAGAAAACCAAGCAACTGCCGCCCGAGAACGTAGCGCCGCGGCGGCCGTTGTTGATCTCCGATTTCTATGCCTACAACACGAACCTGGATTTGAATGACACGCTGGGAATCTCCGGCAACGCCGACGGCAGACGGGCCGTGGGGCTCGGTGTGCATTGGGTCGGCGACTTGATGTTGGAATGCGAACTGACCGTCAACGAAGTCGACGCGGACGCCGGCGCCGTAACATTGGAATTGGTCGAAGGCAGTACGATCAACGCCACGGGAGACCGCACGCCGTGCCGTTTTCAATGCCGCATCGATCTGAAAACAGGCGAGGCCAGGCTGACGGCGCTGGGCATTCCCGTGGATGCATCCACCGGCAAACCGTGGGAAGCGATCGCTCAAACTTCCGTGCGCGGCCCAGGGACCTACGAGCTGCGCTTCTCGAACTTCGACGACGAACTCCGGCTTTGGGTCGATGGGTCGCGCGTGGAGTTCCAACAATCCACCGCGTATCGCTTCGCCTCGGCCGATCCGCGCGATCGCAACAATCGCCCCACGGAGGCGGATCTCGCCCCGGCAGGCGTTCAAGTCACCGGCGCAACCGCCTCGGTCGATCACCTGCGTATTAGGCGAGACATCTATTACATCGCCACGCGCGGCGGCGTATCCCAACTTCTGGAAGACTACAACAACCACGACCTTCTGATCGTCCGTCAACCGAGTGAACCAGCGCAGCGCGACGCGATGTCGGACCCTCGCTATTGGGGTGAGTTCGAGAATCTGAATATCGTCGAATTCACGACTGGGCCGGACGACTTCCTGCCACTTGGTGACAACAGTCCGAGCAGCGCCGATGGCCGCCTGTGGCGAGATGATCCGTTCGTGCCGCGGCGGTTATTGATTGGCGAAGCGATGTTCATTTATTGGCCTCACTCCTGGTTCTTCCCGCTGCCGAACGTGAAGGACATGGAGTTTGTGAAGTAGCAGATCCGCTCAGCGTTACTTTCGGATCACGGAGGATCCCGCAACATGCCGATGCTCGAGGTTTCCGGCCTGGTCAAAATCTACGGCGGCAAGCGCGTCGTCGACGGCGTTGATTTCGAGGTCGAAGAAGGCGAGATCGTCGGGCTGCTCGGCCCCAACGGCGCCGGCAAAACGACCAGCTTTCTGATGACCTGCGGGATCATCGAGCCGGACGCCGGCACGGTGATTTTGAACGGCGACGACGTCACGCGCTGGCCGATGTATCGCCGCGCCCGCGACGGCGGCATGGGCTACCTGGCGCAGAAATCGAGCGTGTTCCGCAAGCTCACCGTCGAGCAAAACCTGCTCGCCGTGATGGAGTTACTCGGCTTCGATCGCAAGCGTCGTCGCCGGCGCTGCGATGAACTACTCGAACAGTTCGGTATCAGCGAACTGCGCAAGCGGACCGCGATGAAACTCTCTGGCGGCGAAATGCGACGACTGGAAATCGCGCGTTGCCTGGTCTCGAATCCGAAGTTGATCCTGCTGGACGAACCGTTCACCGGCATCGATCCGGTGACGATCGCCAGCATTCAAGAGATCGTCCGCGAGCTGCGCGCCGATGGTATCTCGATCCTGATCACCGATCACCAGGTCCGCGAGACGCTGCAGATCACCGATCGCAGCTACGTGATCCGCAAAGGCCAGGTCCTCTGCCACGGCCGCCCGTCGGAAGTCACCCGACATCCCGCCGCGCGGAAATACTACTTCGGCGAAAACATGGACCTCGGCAGCACCGTCACCGGCCCGCACCGGCCGAAGATTCCGACGCCGGGCCGGCAGTATGCGGGTGTGGAGGATGAGGAAGAGGAGTGAATAGTTTGAAGTTTTCAGTGTTCAGTTTTCAGTGAGGGCGCGCGATCCATCGGTAGGGCGGGCCGTGCGCGCGTTGGAGGCTGCGAGGTTGAAGATCGCCCATCGATGCAAAGCACGGTTGAATGCGCAATGTAAGGCCCGCCGGGATCGATCCCGGCGGGCCTTACGTGTTTGAGAACAAAGAAGTCGACAGCGCTGCGAAGGTTAAACAGAACAAAGCGTCGGTCGCCTCGCGCGGCCCGCCCTACGATTCAATGGCGCGTCCGAACAACTGAATACTGAAAACTCCAAACTCGCCTCAAACTTCTCTGAGTGCATCCACGACCTTCATCCGCACGGCGCGAAGCGCCGGGAGAAAACCGCCGACGACTCCCAGAAATACTGCCAAGAGCGCGCCCTTAATAAGCACGTTGGGTCCGAAGCTGAACGCAAAGACGATCTCGGTAAATGTGACGCCATTCATGGTGCCGGCGCTTTGGCCGCCAAACAGCTTCGTCAGCGCAATTGAAGCCAGGCAACCCACGATGGCTCCCACCAGGCACAACACCAACGACTCCAGTAGGAATGCCGTGAGGATGCTTCCTCGCCCGAAGCCCAACGAGCGAAGCGTGCCGATCTCTCTGGCCCGCGTGGCAATCGCGCCGTACATGGTGTTGGCCACGGCGAACATCGCTCCGATTGTGAGAAAGAAGGCAATAATCTGTCCCAGCAAGCGCAGTACTAGTCCTGCTTGGGCCTGGTCGGCGAAATACTGCACTTCGGTGATTGCCTTGAGGGCGATTTGCTCGTCGGCCTTGATGTGGTTGAGGAGCGTTTCCTGATCCGCTTTGCTCGCGGCACGAATCTGCACGCTAGACGTGCCGCCGGTCCGGTTGGCGACCTGGGCGAGCACCTTCTGATCCGTCCAAATTTCCGACTCGGTGGCGCCTCCCCCGGCTTCGAAGAGTCCGACGACCTTGAAGGATTTATCTTGGACGACAAACTCCTCATTCATCCCCAGTCCTTCGAAACGACCGGCCAGTTTGCGACTGACGATGGCCTCGCGCAGGCCGGGATGGAAATCGCGTCCCTCGACGACCTTCATTCCTTCGCGCAAGTCGCGCGAAACCGGCAGCGCACCGCGAATCGTGACGTTCGCGCTCCCTGCGTTGCCCCGGCGCGGCAGGTAGGTCACGACCACCAATTCAGGCGCGGCCAACGGCCGACCTTGTTGATCGGTGGCGATGCCCGGTAGCGCCAGGATTTCGCGCGCCACGGCCTCTGAAACGCCGCTCGCGGTTTCGGACGAAGAGCCTTGACGCAGCACAATGATATCGAGCGGTCCGGCGGACACCTCAAGCGTTTGGTCCAAGCCCGCGGAAAGTCCCAGCGCGAACACACTGGCGCCGACGGCGATGCCGGTGCTGACGATCGTCATCAGTGAGCCGACTTTGCGCGCCCAGATGCTGCGGAGATTGTACTTGATCGGAATCACGGCAACTTTCCGGAAACGAGAAGCAATTGCGTCAGACAATCTTTCTGAGGCCGTCGACCACCGAAAGCGTCGCAGCGCGCCAGGCGGGAATAATGCCGCTTGCCAGTCCGATGAACCCTGCTAGCAACAGGCCCAACAGCGCAGTGCGCCAGGGCACGTATAGGAAGCCAAAGCCCGTCAGCCAGCGACTAAAATCAACTGTGGCGAACAGCAGTTTGGCCCCCAGCGCGCCGGCGACGCCTCCCAGCAAGCCGATGATGACCGCTTCGCAGAGGACCATCCCGAGAATTGTGCCGCGACCAAACCCGATGGCTTTCAGCACGGCGACTTCGCGCGTTCGCTCGCGCAGCGCCATTGCCATCGTGTTGCCGGCCACGATCAAGAGCGAAAACACGACAATGCCGGAAATGACGTTGATAAAGAACTTGACGCTTCCCATCATCTCCATGAACGACTGCTGAAATTCCTTCTCAGTCATGGCACGTACCGGCGCATCGGAACTGGCGAATTGCTTGTCGATTTTCTCCATCAATTCCGGCATGATTGGGCCGGACTTGGCGCGCAGCATGACAATTCCGGCGTTGCCAGCCATAGGTTGTTGCTTGGCCTTGAGCGCTTCGTCCATATACTCGAAATGGAACCAGAGTTGTTCTCGGTCCACGGTCGAATTGCCGTCGTAGATGCCGCGCACGGTCAGTTCCAGATCGACCGGGTAGATGTCCCCCTTAAGCGGGATCTTATCGCCGATCTTCCACCCTTTGTTTTTGGCGATCAGCGCTCCGACGACGCAGCCGGTCTTGTCCGCTTGCCAGGCGTCGAGTTGGTCGTCCGGCACCTTGTACTCTTGCAGCACATCGGTGACGAATTTTGAATCGGTGCCGAATTGAGCAAATGGAATCGTCTCTTCACGGTACCTCCCGCCGAACCAGGAAAACGGGATGGCGCTGCGCACGTCTTCCATCTTGCGGATGCGATCCAGGTAGGCGATTGGCAAATTGCCCGTCAGGCCTTGCACGTTCGTTACCATGATGCGGTTGTACGGTTTCGTCGCTTCCGTGATCTCGTCCTGAATCATCAAAAACGAATACAGCAGCACCACCAGGAACAAGCTCATCGCGATCGATGAGCCGGTGAAGAGCGTGCGGATTTTGTTGCGGAGGACGTTGCGGATGATCAGGGGGATAAACTTCATCGCGAGGTCTCCAGGGCTTCGATGTCCGCTTGCACGAACGTGCCCTTCTCCAAGTGCAGTAGCCGCTTCGCCCGACGGGCGGCCTTCGGGTCGTGCGTGACCATGATGATCGTCGTGCCGAATTGCGTGTTGAGCAGTTCCAGCAGGTCGAGAACTTCTTGCGCGCTCGTGGCGTCCAGGTTGCCGGTCGGCTCGTCCGCCAGCAGCAACACCGGGTCGTTGGCAATCGCCCGGGCGATCGCCACGCGCTGTTCTTGACCGCCGGATAACTGTCTGGGGTAGTGATCTTGCCGGTCCGCGAGACTCACGATGCGGAGCGCCGCCTCGACATGTTGCCGGCGCTGCGCCCGGTTCAGCGGCGCGAGGAGCAGCGGCAGTTCGACGTTCTCGAACGCCGTCAGCACCGGCATCAGGTTATACATCTGAAAGATGAAGCCCAGGTTCTCGCTGCGAAAGCGCGACAGCCCGGCCTCCGACAGCACGCCCAAGTCCTGGCCGTTGACGATAACTTTGCCGGTAGTGGGCCTATCGAGCCCCGCGGCGAGATTGAGCAACGTTGACTTCCCGGAGCCGGACGGCCCCATGATGGCGGCGAAATCCCCTTTGGGAATATGCAACGTCGTATTGGTCAGTACCGGAATGCGATTCTTATCGCGCATGAACTCCTTGCTGACGTCCAGGAGTTGCACGACCGATTCAGAAGCATCTTGGGGCATGAGAACTCCTTGGGGAGTAGGTGAAGTAGTAAGTAGGTGGAGTAGGCGAAGTAGCTCAAAAATCCACTTCACCCCCGGCAAACTCCCTACTGACTACTTCACCTACTAATTACTCCAACTACTTCCTCTTCTTCCCTACTCCTCCGTCGTCACACGATCGCCGTCTTTCAATCCAGCCGGCGGTCCGGTCACCACACGTTCGCCGCCGATCAGTCCGTTTTTCACCGCCACCAGACCGTCGTGCGCGTCGCCGTCCGTTTGAATCGTCGTTCGCCGCACAACTTCTTGTTCCAGCACCCAGACGAATTTTTCGTCCCCCTGTTCCTGGACCGCGGCCACGGGCGCGAAGACACCCTTCTTGAGCGCCTGGTTCGCGCCTTCCTCGGTGCCGGCGGAGTCCGGCAGGAAGTTCACTGTGGCACTCAGTTCAGGGAATAGTCGTTCGTCGGGATCGAGAATCGACACCTTCACTTTTACAATTCCGCGGGTCCGGTCCCCCATGGGGATGATTTCCCGCAACCGGCCTTTATAGCGCCGATCTGGCACCGCGTCGACGACGACCTGGGCCGGCTGCCCTTTGCGCAGCTGGCTGAGGTAGTCCTCCTTCACGTCCGTATCGACTTCCAACTCGCTTAAGTTGGCGAGCGTGATCACGGAACCGCGCCCGGAGCCGACGCCCATCCCGCCGGGCATGATCGATTCGCCTTGCTCGGCGTCTTTGGTGATCACCGTGCCGTCGAAGGGTGCGAAGATAAACATGTTTTTGATCGCCTCTTCTCCTTCAACGACCGCGCTCTTGGTGGCCTCCAGGCCGGCTTGTCGGGCATGCAAGACGGCCTGAGCCGCGTTGAAGGTCGTTTCGGCGCGTTCCAGACCGGCGTCGGTGCCCGCCCTGCGCGCAAAAACATTACGCTCGCGCGCCAGGTCACGTTCCGCCTGCGTGAGGTTGAACTGCGCCTCGGCGATTTGCGCCTCGGCCAGCGTCACCGCCACCTTGCGCGAAGCGAGCGCGGCGTCCATGTCGGCGTGTTCCAATTCCGCGAGGATGTCGCCCGTTTTTACCTTGGTCCCTTCGACGACGGGCAGTCGTGCAATGCGCCCCGGCACCTTGGCGCCGACGGCGGCCTGCAACCGGGATTCCAGATAGCCGGTCGCCGTCAGCTGCGTCGAGACCTGGCCGAGTGTCATAATCCGCACGGAGTCGGTTTTGACCAACGGCGCGGGGAACAGGCGATCCTTGAGCGCTAGATAAGCGCCACCGCCAGTGCCGGCGAGTAGCCCAACAATCAACAGAAACCAGCCAAGCGTAGCAGCGGCCGATCGCGGGCGCGGTGCCGAACGGTCGATGCGCAGCGCGGTCAACTCCCCGTGTAACGAGGACGACTTCGTGCCGGCGGGAGGAGAAGCTGCCGGAGAATTGAGGGGAGTCATACTTACCGATCTTACCATCGCGCCTCCACGACGAACAACCTGGAAGGCGTCCAACTAACGTGGTATTCGCCAAAAAGGGGCGGAGCTTTAGCGACGGCCCTGAACAATCGTGATTTCGCGGAATCGCATTAGACGGCCCATAAGCCCAGGGATGGCCTCTCTTAAGCGATGATAGCGCGCAAATCACAGTCGGCCATCCCTGGGGGCGACGGTGAAGGCCTGTGCCCCCAGGGAAGGCCGACTGCGCAACTTTTTTCGCCAACGCTGGTTGCGGCCATCCCTGGGCTTAATGTAGACCGCGCGGAAACATTAGCAGGCCTTCAGCTTGCCGCGCGAGGGGCTGCCGACGGCGTCTTCGGCATGGAGTGCGGCGCCGTTTTCCGTCGCTGGAGCCGGCAACGTGACGACCATCGGCAGCACGTCGACGAGCACGTTCTTGAAGGCCGGCGTGCGGCTGGCCGGATCGACCGAGCGCGGCACCAGTTCGTTGGCCTCCGGATAATACATGAGTGCGTTGCCGGAGCGGATGGCGTCGTAGCTTTTGGCGATGACGTTTTGCAACTCGCCGGCGCTGCTGCGGACGATCACGCGTTGATTCGGCGCGATGCCGAGGCGGCGCAAGTCGTCCGGATGGATCAAGATCACATCGCGGCGATCCTGACCGCGGTAGACGTCGTAGTCCTCATACACGACCGTGTTGAACTGACCCTCGCTGCGCACGGTCATCAATCGCAACTGGTCGCCGTTGGTTTGCAACTCCGGAATCGTAAACGTATGCAGCCGGGCGCGACGGCTGGGTGTGGCAAAGATCGGTTCGTGAAAGGTGCGGCCGGGAATTTGGAACTCCTGGCGCGTGCGATCGATCTCCGCCAATTCCTCGAAGCCCGGCACGATCTTGGCGATCGCCTGTCGAATGTTCCGGGCTTCGCGCAGAGTTCGCCAATCGATGGGCGTGTTTCCAGCCAGCACGCGATCTGCGAGATCGGCAACGATCTCCACTTCGCTGCGCGGTCCGTCGTGCCGTTGCGGGCCGCCGTCGCTGTAGCGGACGTAATTGAACATCGATTCCTGCGTCGTCGGTTGCGGCTCTTCGTCGCGCGCCAACACAGGCAGAATCAGCGTCTCATTGGCGAGTCCATGTGCGTGGCCAGTGTTGAGCGTGGTGCTCAGATAGACAAGCGTCTCGAGCGCTCCGAGCGATTGCCGCGCGAAGCGGGCGTCCGGATTCGAGCCGTAGAGATTGCCGCCCAAACAAACGCCGAGTTTCAATGCGCCCGTCGCGGCCTGTTCCATGCAGCCGAGCGTGTCGAGTCCCGGCGTCGTGGGCAACTGCACTTGAAAATGTTGCTGCAAACGCTCGAACACGGCGTCGCGCAATTTTGGCGTGACGCCCATCGAGCCGATCCCTTGGACGTTCGAGTGTCCGCGAATTGGCAGCAAGCCGGCGCCGGGCCGGCCGACCATGCCGCGCAGCAGGGCCAGATTGCCGATGGCCTGCACGTTCTGCACGCCGCTGGCGTGATGTGTGATGCCCATCGTCCAGGCGAAGATGACGCGCTTGCCGCGCGCATACAGGTCGGCGGCGCGAAAGATTTCGTCCCGTGCGACGCCGGACTTGAGTTCGATCTCTCGCCACGGGGTCTCATCGAGCAACTGTAGAAACTGCGAGGCGCCTTCGCAAAACTCGTTCAGGAATTGCTGGTCCGCCGCGCCCAGTTCGACGATCCGTTTGGCCAATCCCGTGAGGAGCGCCAAGTCGCCGCCGATGTGCGGCTGCAAATACACGCTGGAAATCGGCGAGCCGAATAACATGCTGCGGACATCGCTCGGCACGGCAAAATTCACGAGCCCGACTTCGATCGCCGGGTTGATCACCACGACGTGGCCGCCGTTGCGCCGGACCTGCATCAGTGAACGCATCATCCGCGGATGGTTGCTGGCCGGATTGCCGCCGATGACGAACACCAGGTCGGCGTGTTCGAGGTCTTCCAGCTTGACCGTGGCGGTGCCGGAGCCGGTGACGCTCGTCAACCCCACGCCGCTGGCCTGGTGGCAGTAGTAGCTGCAGTTGTTGACGTTGTTCGTGCCATAAAGCCGCGCGAACATTTGCAGCAAGAATGCCGCTTCGTTCGAGCTGCGGCCGCTGAAGTACCAGAACGTCTCGTCGGCCGGCAGCGACTTGAGCCGCGCGACCAGGCGATCGAACGCCTCGTCCCAGGTGATTGGGCGATAGTGTTGCGTGCCGCGCTCGTACAACAGCGGCTCCGTCAAGCGCCCGCATGATTCCAACTCGCGCGGCGAGAAGGCCTGCAGTTGCGCGACGGAATAGGTCGCGAAGAAGCCTGTGCGAATGGCGCCTTGCATGTCGGCGGCCATCGCTTGCAGCGACTTCTTGCAAACCTCGGGAAAATGCCCCGCCTCGTTAACCATCCCGCCAGCCTGCCCGCCCATGCCGAGCGCGCAAGTCTTGCAGGCGTTCTTACTGCGCATCGCCTTCCAAAGCCGGCGAATCCCGCCGACTTCGCGGGCCTTACGCCAGGTATAGAAGACAGCCTGCCAGCCGCCGCCGTGATTGGGTCGCATGGGGGAGGAGGGAAGTAGGTGGAGTAAGTAGGTGGAGTAGTAAGTAGGTGAAGTAGTAAGTAGGTGGAGTAGTAAGTAGGTGGAGTAGGTGAATAGGAATATGGTCGCGTAGGTGCTACTTCACCTACTCCGCCTACTTACTACTTCACCTACTAACTCCTCACCGATAATCGCCATGACATTGATCGCAACTTTGCCCGAGCGCGCTGATGGCCGCTTGCGCTGCTGGGAAATCGTTCTGCTGCGCGGCTGCCGTGGCTTCGATGGCGGCTGTTTGGAGGTTCGTGACGTACTGAAGATAACTTTCGTCCTCGGCGAAATCGTAGCCGGGGTGCTTGATGACTTCCGCCAGCGCCGCCACCAGCGAAGCCTCGTGGATGATCTCCTCCCGGTGGGCCGTGAAATCGTTCTTGGCGCCGGTCCACGGTTTGAGCCGCTCCGCGCGGGCGATTTCGAGTCGCTCCATCAGCGGCGCGCGATCGGCGGTTTCGCTCCAATTGTTTTCCGCCGTGCCGGCTTCCACGGGCGCGTTGGTTCCGCGGATCAACTCCGCGAGCTCCTCGGCGCGGCGTTTGGCTTCGGCGTACGTGGCGTCGGTGCCGACTTTACTGTTCTTGCCGGCGCGGCCAAACGCGTCGCGGAGCGCGGCACCTTGTTTCTGCCAGCGCACGTCGCCGTCGTACTCGGCGATGATGCCGAACATGGCGGCCAGGCTGGTGAACTCGCGTCGCGATGTTTTGAAGCCGCCCCCTTTGAATTCGTTCGGAGACTTGACGGCTGCGTCCAGCAGCTTGGCCAGCGATTTGACTTCGCTTTCCACGTTATCGGCGGCGATCAATTTCGACCAGGCGAAGCCGCCCGCGGACGGAGTTTCACTCGTCGAATCGGAGGTGCCGCTGCTCGACGGGGACGTCATGCTTGCCACGGGTTCCGGCCCCAACTGCTCCGCGGCATTCTC
Source organism: Planctomycetia bacterium (assembly GCA_034440135.1). Lineage (NCBI taxonomy): Bacteria > Pseudomonadati > Planctomycetota > Planctomycetia > Planctomycetia bacterium. Next base: position 26,065 of record JAWXBP010000210.1, on the reverse strand, counting down.
GAAAAAGGCTCCGCGCTCCGCCGCCGTCCACTTGGGCGGCGCCGCCTTACTGGACACCAACCGCTTCGGCCGCGCGCCGCCACTCTGCGCGAGTGCGGCCAGGCATGTCAGTGACAATAGAGGTAGTGCTAGCGCGAATCGTCTCATGCACATCGTCAGTCGGTGAACTCAAACGTCCTCATAGTCTGCTTTCGCTCCGCGAAAGGTCAGCCCTTTCGCGGAGCGAAAGCAAACTACGGGTATTATCGCTACAGAATTGCGTGGGCACAACGAGACCGGCTCGCCGGTTACTCGATTGCCAGGCGGCCCTTGATGCCGGGGCGCAACTTGCCGTCCTGGTTTTCGATCTCCGCCCAAAACCGGACCTGGCCGCTGACAGGGTTCACTTCCGGACTGACGAAAGTCACCTTTCCTGGGTACTTCGCCTGCTTCCGTCCAGGCAGATCGACTGTGAGCATAACGCGGCGTCCCGTGGGATCTTCGGGAAAATCGTTGTGCAATAGAAAACCTTCCGTGCGGAGACGATCGATGCGAACCACGCGAAGCACGGAGTCGCCCGGCTTGACCCATTCCCCTTGCTGGCGATTCACCTGCACGACGACGCCATCGATCGGCGCGGCGATTGCGCGGCGCGAGAGCGTTTCCAAGGCAAACGCATGGGCGTTCTCTTTCACGCCCAGGTTGAGCTTGGCGACGGCGAATTCGTGATCGGCCTGGAGAATTTCCAACTCGGTGCGCTCGGCGGTCAATCGCAGGCGATCGATCTCGGAACCGGAGACCGCTCGGCTGAATTGCTTCACGCTTTCCTCGGCGCGGCGCAACTCGGCCTTGGCGACCTCCGCGTTCTTGTGCGCGAAGCGGACCTTGAGATCGTTCTCGGCCTCGCGGCGCGCGACGTCGGCTTCCAACTCCAACTGTCGCGCGGCCGAACGCGCGTCGAGATCATCGACGCGGCCTAACTCTTCACCGGCGGCGACGGAGTCCCCTTCGCGCACCGTAAGTGAGATCAGCGCGCCTTCCGCCTGCGCGGGCACTTCGACTTCGTCGATCAGCGTGACGAGCACGGAATCGACCGCCAGCGGATTGCCTGCCGGCGACGACTGTTGCCCGACGATGCTCGCCAAGCAAACGAGGGGAATGGCCATCAACGTATTCATGCGACACCGCCGTTCGATCAGGTATGCAACGCCCACCACGCGGAAACACGATCGCAGATTTCATGGAACCAGACATAGCCCAATGCCCGCTGGCCACAGGCGATCTGTGCTTGCACCGTCGCGCCGGGTCGCGGATTCTTGAGTTGACTGGAGTCGATGCTGGCCTCGGCGAGCACCGTGGCCTCGCCATCGTCGCCAATGTGGGCCCGCAGGGCAACCTTCTCCACGGTTCCCACACAGCGCGTGTTGAGATCGGTGGCGACGACGAAACCCACTTGCTGCGGTACGCCTTCTTTTCGCTCGGCAAGCACATGGCCGATCCAACGATCGGGCACGCGCAGCTCGAGCCGCCAGGCGCCTGTGGCGTCGACGACCGTAAAGAGTTGTTGCCCCGTCCGGACCGGCCGCGCCGGCAAGGCGTCGAGCTCGTCCCAGGGAGTGACGATGCGCCCGGCAATCGGGCTGCGCACGTCGAGTAGTTTCCGCTCCTCGATCAACACCGCTTGTTGCGCTGCAAGGCTATTCACGGTTTCGCGCAGCTCCGCGTCTTCGGCCGTCATCTCTTGCGCCTTCGCCGCATCCTCGGCGTTCGAGAAGCGGCTCTCCAAGCGCGCTGATTCGAGCGTGGCCAAACGCGCTTGCGCCGTCTGCAATTCCCCGAGGACCCGGGTCGATTCCAGTTCCAGTTTCGGACTGCGCAGCCGCGCCAGCACCTGCCCAGGCTGCACTTGTTCGCCGGAGCGGGCGAGCACTTCGACGATTTCTCCATCGACGCCGCTGAACACGTGACGCATGCCGACCGGCTGCAACTCGCCTTGAGCGGCCACCTGAAAGTCGGCCGGAATCAACGCCGCCGCGCCGAGCAATCCGGCGCCAAGCAATACGCTAGCGACGATTTTTGCCAGCTTGCCAGTTGTGCTGCGCCGCCGCGCGAGCGCCCAGCGCTGCGAGAGCGTGCCGAGCGGCAAAGCCTGCCAGACAAGCGCCGTTTCAAGCGCCTGGGCAGATTGCTTTGCGACGTGCGGCCAGCCGTCGTGCCAATCGGTCGCCGCGCCGGAGAATTGTTCCAGCAATAGCGCGCCGGCTGGCGGGATGCCGTCGCCCGTGGCCAATGGCAAGACTGCGAGCTTCTTCGCGGGCGAGGTATCTAAGTGCCGCGCGAGCGACGCTTCGACCTGCGGGGCGAGAATTGCGCCATCTGTCGGATACCAAAGCGGCTCCTGGATTTGTAGCACCGCTTGCGTTAATGCTTCGGCGCTCTGCACCGCGGCGGCGCGCGGATCGAAGGCATCGACGCCGCTCACGGCCTGCATCGTAGCTCGGCCGCCGGACCAGGAAACCACGGCAGCGCGATCGACTTCGAGCAGTGTGCGCGATCCGTTGGCGATTTCCGCCGCGACGCGCGCCAACGATGTCGGTTCGGCAATGCGAGCGCTGAAGTCGGCGAAACTGCGCCACCAGGCTTCGCGCCCGCGCAGTTGACGCAGTAAGGCGTTGCGATGAAACTCCGCTGCGCAATCCGCCACCGCCGCCAGGAAGCGCTCCTGGCCGACGCGCATTGAGTCGGACACTTCCTCTCGTGGCTGAACTTCGATCGCCGTCAGCAGGCAGCCATCTACTACGACTGGCGCCAGCATCGCGTCGTCGTCGCGTGGCGCGCCGCGCGTGGATAGCCGCACGACGCGGGCCTCGCGTCGCGATAGCGCTTGCCCGACGCGCTTGCCGTCGTCGGCGCCGTGCGTCAACGCATCTCCAGCGTCCACCAACGAAGTCCAGTTCCCGGACTGATCTCGAATCCAGGCTCGCGCTCCGAGCGCCTGCGTGGCGATGCGCGTCTGTTCCAAGGCGCGCGCGTAAAACGCGCGTTCCTCGACGGCGGTGCTGGCCAACGCGGCGACATCGGCCAGCAACTGGTCGATTTCACGCCAAGCGTCATCGCTTTGGCGGTCTTCGGCGTCAGAGAGTTCAACCGCCATGCCGGGAAGTACCTGGGTTGCTTTGCGCTATGAGGAGTGGCCCGCGAAACACACGAAAAACGCGAAAATGATTGCTGTTGAACGATTTGAATTGGTCCGGCCAAAAACCAACATTCAAAGTACGCCCTCGACCATTTGCTCTTGAGAATCCCACCCGTTTCTCGCCCTTCCTTCTCTGTTTCGTCTCTACTTTCGTGTGTTTGGCGTGTTTCGCGGGCGATTCAGGAGTTGGCGTAGTTGCCAGCCCGCGACACCGTCGTCCGGGCTATGTCTCATATCGCCGTGTGATGGCTGGTCCGACCGGTTGTCAGCCCAAGTCGACACAGAACGCCCGGACTTCCCAATCCCGCATTGCTCGAAAGTCAATTTGGGCGAAATCTGGCGATTGTGCCGAAAAAACCGGTTGCACTGGCTGTCGGTTGCCGATTTAAGCACGACGATGACTTCGCGTAAGTGTATCTCCGCGCTCGTGTCCGCCGCCCTGGTGTGGACGGCCGTGGGCTGCCACGCGCCGAAGTCGGATCTTAAACTCGGCCTCTCGGACTCGCTGAAGCATTATCAGGGTACGGCCCTGAAGTTGGAAGAAGTCGAACCGGATCTCAATTGCCACGATCCGAGCCTGGTCGGCGCCCTCCCGCCGCAGACGTTGGACTCGGCGCTGCCGCCCCAGTACTGGGATCTGCCGCTCGAAGAGGCGATGCGCCTGGCATTGGAGAACAGTCAGGTACTGAGAGACCTGGGCGGCGCCATGCTGCGTTCCCCGGGCACGCTCCGCACGGTGCATGGCCCGGCGATCGTCGAGACGGACCCGCGCTTTGGCGTCGACGCGGCGCTGAGCGCGTTCGACGCCTCGTTTGCGATGTCGACGTTCTTTGATAAGAACGATCGCGCGCTGAATAATTCCTTCCTGGGCGGCGGCACGCGCTTGCTCACGCAGGACACGATGGTCTTCCGCGAAGAGATCACCAAGGTCGCCGCGACCGGCACGCGATTCACCGCGCGGCACAACACCGATTACGACGCCAACAATGCGCCGGCGAACCGCTTTCCGAGCGCCTGGAACACGAACCTGGAAGCCGAGTTCCGCCACCCGTTATTGCAAGGCGGCGGCGTGAACTTCAATCGCATCTCCGGGCCGAACGGCGTGCCTGGCTTGCCGCTCGGCGTGTTGATCGCCCGCGTAAACACGGATATCAGTTTGGCGGAGTTCGAGCAGGGCTTGCCGGACCTCACGAGCAACGTCGAGAACGCTTACTGGGACCTGTATTACGCCTATCGCGATCTCGACGCGCGGATCGCCGCGCGGAATCGCTCGCTGGAAACCTGGCGGCGCGTCGCTGCTTTGAACCGCACCAACAGCCTGGGCGGCGAAGCGGAAAAGGAAGCGCAGGCCCGCGAGCAATACTTCCGTTTTGAAGAGGAAGTGCAAAATGCCTTGACCGGCCGACTGCTTGATGGAACGCGCACGCTGAACGGTTCCAGCGGCGGCACTTTCCGGGGTTCGCTGGGCGTCCACGTGGCCGAGCGGCGGTTGCGATTGCTGATTGGCCTGCCGATCAGTGACGGGCGCTGGATTCGCCCGGCCGACGAGCCGCTGATGGCTCGCGTGCAGTTCGAGTGGGAACAATCGCTGCCCGAGGCGATTATGCGGCGGCCGGAGTTGCGGCGCCAACGCTGGATCATCAAGCGCCGCGAGTTGGAACTGCTCGCCAATCGCAACTTCCTGATGCCGCGATTCGACGCCGTGGGGCGATACCGCTTCCGGGGTTTCGGTAATGACTTGATCGATCCCACGGGCGAAAACGTCCCGTTTGACAACGCCTGGGAAAACCTGACCACCGGCGATTTCCAGGAATGGCAACTCGGCGCCGAATTGGCGTTCCCGTTCGGACAGCGCCGCGCTCATGCCGCGGTGCGGAATGCGCAACTGTTCCTGGCGCGCGAACGGGCGGTGCTCCGCGAACAGGAACGCGAGATCGTCCATGACTTGGCGAATGCGATCGCCGAAAAGGATCGCGCGTATCGCGTCGCGCAGACGAACTTCAACCGACGCCTCGCGGCACGGCAGCAGTTGCTCGTGCTCGAAAACAAAGTGCAGAACGAATTGCAGGTCGATCTGAACAGCCTGCTCGACGCCCAGCGCCGCCTGGCCGAGGCCGACTCGAAGTACTACTTCTCGCTCGTGGAATACGCCGTGGCGGTGAAGAACATCCATTATGAGAAGGGTTCGTTGCTGGACTACAACAACGTCTTCCTGGCCGAAGGCCCGTGGCCCGGCAGGGCCTATCAGGACGCCGCGCAACGGGACTCGTTGAAGATGCGGCCCGGACCGATGAACTACATCATGCAGCGTCCGTTGAACGTGAGCGCCGGCCCGACGCCGCAACTGGTGAATCCGCCGCGACCGGCAACGGGCACGAAGGCTGGCCTGTCGCCCATGCCGCAGCAAGTTCCCGGCGGACCGGCCGCTGGGGCAACGCAGCCGAACCCCTCCGTCGGGGCCTCGGCCAAGCGCCCGGCGCCGTTCGTGCCGGGCCTGTATACGACGTCGCGTCCCGGACCGCTTGCGCGGTAGGCAGGCATTCTGTAGCCGAGATCTGTGACCTCGGCCGCGCGTCGAAAAACGCTGTATGCCGCCCCGCCGAGGTCACAGACCTGGGCTACAGAAGAGCGGTCGCGCGCCCGAATTCCCGGGTTCTCCCGGTTGAGGCGAGCTTGCCGCCGAGCGCCCTTTGCCGGGGCGTCTTGTGGGGTATCATCAACGGGACGTTGTCTCGTTACTCAAGGTAGGAATTGTCATGAAGAACGCGTTCCTCTTACTCGTTTGTGGTTGCCTGACCGCGACCACGCTGTACGCACAAGAACAAGTCCCGCCCCCCAAGCAGCAAGCGCCGCCGGCCTCGGCGAACCAGCAGGCGCTCCAGAAGCAGGGGAGCTACTGTGCCGGCCTCCGCCAAGGCCGCGAGTTCAAGAAGCAAGGGCTGCCTTTGGACGCGCAGGAGTTCGCGCGCGGCCTGGTCGATGGGCTGACCGCGGCGGATGTCAAGCTCACGGAAAAGGAGCTGCAAGCCACGTTGGAAGAGTTCGGCCGGTTGATCGAAAAGATCCAGGTCGAGCGCCATCAAAAGATGGTGGAATCGAACAAGAAGGACGGCGCGGCGTTCCTGGCGGCCAATAAGGCCAAGGAAGGGATCAAGACCCTGCCGAGCGGCTTGCAGTACAAAGTGCTCAAGGCCGGCAAAGGCCTGTCGCCGAAGTCGGACAGCACGGTCACCACGCACTATCGCGGCACGCTGTTGGACGGCACCGTGTTCGATTCGTCGTACGATCGTGGCGAACCGATCGAGTTCCAGGTCGACGGCGTGATCGCCGGGTGGACCGAAGCGCTGCAGTTGATGAAGGCCGGCGACAAGTGGCAGTTGTTCATCCCGAGCGAATTGGCATACGGCGCCGAAGGCGCTGGTGCGGACATTGGTCCTAACGCCGTGCTGGTCTTTGAGATCGAACTCCTGTCGTTCAAATAGACGGCCTGGCGGAAAACTTGATTTGTGAATCACTGAGAAGGGAAGCCGGTGGCGACCCTTCTCTTTTTTTGCTTCGAGGGCGGAAACATGCGCAGCGTGATGATGACGAACTATTTCTCTGGACTGGTGTTGGCGCTGACGATGTACGGCGCGGCGCAAGCGCAGGAAACCAAGGAAGCGGAAAAGCCGGCCGAGGCTAAGACGCACCAGGTCAAGCGCGGCCTGTTTCAAATCGAAATCGCCCTTGACGGCGTGCTCGAAGCGAAGCAGATGACGCCGATCGTCGTCCGTCCCAAATCCTGGAAGGAAATGACGGTCGTCAGCGCCGTGGCCCATGGTGAGAGGGTTACCAAGGGGCAGTCGCTGGTCACGCTCGACCTGAGCGAGTTGGATCGCGCCCTGGCCGATCAATCGCAGGCGCTGGAGCTGGCGAAGCTAAAACTCGCGCAGGCGGAGGAAGAGTTCAAACTGCTGGAGCGCTCCGCGCCGCTTGATATGGAACAAGTGGAACGGGCGAAGAAGATCTTCGACGAGGACCTGCAACTGTTCTTCACGGAGGACTTGGAGCAATCCCGCCAGATCGCCGAGTACTCGCTCAAGCAATCGAAGTCGTCGCTGGAGAACGAGCAGGAAGAGTTGAACCAACTGGAGAAGATGTACGCGGCCGACGATCTGACGGAAGAGACCGAAGAGATCGTCCTCAAACGCCAACGCGAGGCGACCGAGCGAGCGAAGTTTTACGTCGCGATGGCCGAACGGGAATACGAGCGAACGCTTAAGTACGAACTACCACGCCAGGAACAAAGCCGCAAGCTGAGCGCCGAGTTGGCCTCGATCAACTACACGCGTTCAAAGTTGACGCTGCCGGTCGCGCTGAAGCAAGCGAGCTTGGAGTTGCGCACGCAGCAAGTCGCGCTGGAAAAGAGTGAGCAAGCGCTAGCGGATCTGCAAGCGGATCGGAAGCTCTTGGAGATCGTCGCGCCGATCGACGGCGTGGTTTACTACGGCAAATGCACTGCCGGCCAATGGACGGCGGCGTCGACGGTGGCCGAGCGCTTGCAAATCGGCGGGAACCTCGCCCCTAATGACGTGTTCGTGACGATCGTCGCCCCCGGCGGCCACTGGTTGCGTGGCGCCGCGGAGGAAAAAGACTTATCGATGCTCCGCGTCGGTCTGGCGGGCATTACAACGCCGACCGCTTGGCCGGACGCACGGTTGCCGGCGCAGTTGGTAGAGATCTCGGCGATTCCCAGTTCCTCCGGCAAGTTCGACGCGAAGTTCGACATCACGTCCGGCGAACACGCCGACCACCTCGTCGCGGGCATGAACGCCAAGCTGAAACTCGTCGCTTATCGCAACGAAAGCGCGGTGCTCGTGCCGACTGGCGCCGTGTTCAGCGACGAAGCGACGCCGGACGAGCACTATGTGCTGATCCAAACCGAGCCCGGCAAGCACGAAAAGCGCCCGATCGAAATCGGCCACAAGAACGACAAACAAGCCGAAATCAAATCCGGCCTCTCCGGCGACGAAACGATCTTGACCGAAAAGCCGGCGGAGTAGCGACGTCGATGCCACGGAGTTCAGCACGGGGCGAAGCGAAGGGAATTCAAATTGAACCGCGGAGGCGCTGAGACGCGGAGGAGAGAGGGCGAGGAAGATTCGTCTATCATGAGATGGAAACTCGACACTCGATGTGTTCCTCCAACTGAAAACGGAAAACTGAACACTTCGATCTCCTCTCTCCCTCTCCGTGTTCTCCGTTCCCTCGGTGGTAAATCCTTGAAACACCCGCTTCACCGTCCAAATCCGCTTTTGACGGGAATCCGATTCATGCGACTTGTTTGTGTCACGCTTATCCTGGCCATGTTGGGTGTCACGACGGCGCGTGCCGAAGCGCCGGCCGTACTGCTCAACACGCCCAAGCTTCCTGCTATTGCCGCGCCGGCGACGGAGGAACTGGACGCCGCGCTTGATCGCGGCATTGGCTACTTGCTTGGTAAACAAAACGCCGACGGCTCTTGGGGTTCCGCGCGGCGTACCAAGGGGCTGAATATCTACGCGCCCGTACCGGGCGCGCATCAGGCGTTTCGCGCGGCGGTGACGTCGCTATGTCTGTCGGCGCTATGCGAGGCCGAACGCTTTGCGGACCGCAAGGACGAGCGGATCACGCAGTCGATCGACCGCGGCCAGGTCTGGCTGTTCGAGCACTTGCCGCATGTGCGCCGCGCCACGCCCGATGCGATCTACAACGTCTGGACGCATGGCTACAGCCTCACGGCGCTCGTGTATTTGGCGGAGCGGAAGCCGGACGACGCGGAATTGCAAACGAAGATTCGCGAGTTGATCGCTCAACAATTGGATTTACTCGGGCGCTACGAGACGGTCGACGGCGGCTGGGGCTACTACGACTTCGAGGTCGGCGCGAAACGACCGACCTGCGATTCCACCAGCTTCGTGTCCGGCGCGATTCTGACGGCAATGCACGATCTCAAACGGCTAGGCATCGAACCGCCGGCGCCGCTCGTGAAGCGCGCCATGGATTCGTTGCACCGTCAGCGGCGGCCTGATTTCGCCTACCTGTACGGGGAACAATTCCAATTTCGTACAGGCGTCGATATCAACGACCCCGGCGGCAGCCTGGGGCGATCGCAGTGCTGCAATATCGCGATGCGGCTCTGGGGAGACGAAACGGTCACCGATCCGATCATGCGGGCGTGGCTCGATCGCCTCTTTGCCCGCAACGGCTGGCTCAGCATCGGCCGCAAGCGCCCCGTGCCGCACGAATCATGGTTCCTGGTGGCCGGCTACTTCTATTACTTCGGCCACTACTATGCCGCGCTCTGCGTCGAAGCCTTGCCCGCGGCGGAGCGGCCGGAGTATCAGGCGCATCTCGCGCGCACGTTGCTCGACTTACAGGAGAAAGACGGCTCGTGGTGGGATTACCCGTTCTACGATTACCACCAGCCTTACGGCACCGCCTTCGCGCTGATGTCGCTCTACCGCTGCCGCGCCGCGAAATAGCGTAGGTCAGGCTTTCCAGCCTGACTGGTCCCTCACCAGCGTCCGGAGAGTTGTCAGGCTGGAAAGCCTGACCTGCGGCGGGCGCCAATTCACTTGCTGGCGAGCAGTTGGCCGACCTGCTTGGTCAACTTCGCCTCGTCGGGAAATTCCCCGGTGCGGAGCTTCGAGTAGATCAGGTCGTCGTCGAGCGTGAGCTCGAAACACCCGCCGCTCGATGGGACCAATTCGAGCGATTCAATCCGTTGCTTGTACTGCTTGAGCAGCCGGCTCGCCAAACTGACGGCCTGCGGTTCGTAGTTTCACATCGCGCAATAGCGCAGTCGCAGTTTCATCGTTTGGGCCTCCTTGATCCAAGTGCAATCAGTCCGAGTCGCTCACTTCTTGCGTGACTTCGTGCCCGTCTGCTTCTTGGCGTTTCCCTTGGCCTTGGTCTTCGCCGGCGTCTTCGTGGCGGCTCCCTGCTTTTTCGCCCGCTTGGTGAAGATCGATTCCCAATTCGAGGCGTACTGCTCATTCGAGCCGACGTGCGTGACCGTCATGGATCCATGTTCCGTGGAGTGCGTTGAAATCTCGTTACGCCGGGCATCATCCGCGAATCGCACACGCCCGGTCAAGCAGGTTGCGCGCCAAACTAATGCGCCAACTTCTTATACCGAAACCGGTGCGGCTCGTCGGCCGCGATGCCGAGGCGGGCGCGGCGTTGTTCTTCGTAGGTCTGGAAATTGCCTTCGCACCAGTGGACGTATCCGTCTCCCTCGAAGGCCAGAATGTGGGTGGCCACCCGGTCCAGGAACCAGCGATCGTGACTGATGACGACGACGCAGCCGGCGAAATTCAACACCGCCTCTTCGAGTGCGCGCAGCGTATCGACGTCCAAGTCGTTTGTCGGTTCGTCCAATAGCAGCACGTTGCAACCGCGCCGCAACAGTTTGGCCAGGTGGACACGGTTGCGTTCGCCGCCGGAGAGTTGCCCGACGAGTTTTTGCTGGTCCGTGCCTTGGAAGTTGAACCGCGCAACGAAGGCGCGCGCGGAGATCTTGCGGCCTCCCATTTCCAGCGTATCGTGGCCGCCGGAGATCTCTTCGAACACCGTTTTGTCGGCTGCCAACGCATCGCGATTTTGATCGACGTAACCCAGTTCGACAGTCTCGCCGATCTTTAAGCTGCCGCCGTCCGGTTGTTCCTCGCCGGTGATCATGCGAAACAGCGTCGTCTTACCCGCGCCGTTCGGGCCAATAATTCCCACGATGCCGCCGGGAGGCAAACGGAAATCGAGGTTATCGATCAACACGCGCTCGCCGAAACCCTTGGTGAGTTTCGTGGCGTCGACCACCAGGTCGCCGAGATGCTTGCCTGGCGGGATTTGAATCTCGAATTCGTCCGGCCGCTCCTCAAAGCGTTCGGCCGACATCTGCTCGTAAGATTTGATGCGGGCCTTGCTCTTCGCCTGGCGGGCCTTGGGCGACATGCGAATCCATTCCAATTCCCGCTCTAACGTCTTCTGCCGGGCGCTGGACTGCTTCTCTTCGATTGCCAGGCGGGCCTTCTTCTGTTCCAGCCACGACGTGTAGTTTCCCTCGTAAGGAAAACCGCGGCCGCGATCCAATTCCAGAATCCAACCGGCGACGTTGTCCAGGAAGTAACGATCGTGCGTCACGGCGACGACCGTGCCGGGGTACTCGGCCAGATGACGTTCCAGCCATTGGACCGATTCGGCGTCGAGATGGTTCGTCGGCTCGTCGAGCAACAACAAATCCGGCTGTTCCAGTAGCATCTGGCAGAGCGCCACGCGGCGACGTTCACCGCCGGAGAGTTTGCTGACGTCGGCGTCGCCCGGCGGCAGATTCATCGCGTCCATGGCGATTTCGACCTGCCGGTCCAGTTCCCAAAGGTTATGCAGATCGATTTGATCCTGCACGCGCTGTTGCTCGGCCAGCAGCTTGTCCATCGCGTCTGGTTCGAGCGGCTCGGCAAACTTGGCGTTGATCTCATTGAAGCGTTCCAAGATCTGGCGCTTCGAGGCGACCGCTTCCTGGACGTTGCCAAAAACGTCCTTCGCGGGATTCAGTTGCGGCTCCTGCGGCACATAGCCGGCGGTAAACCCGTCGGTCAGCCGGGCTTCGCCGTCGAATTCTTTATCGGCCCCCGCCATGATCCGCAGCAAAGTGCTTTTGCCGGAGCCGTTCCGCCCCAGCACGCCGATCTTCGCCCCTGGGTAGAAGGCCAGCCAGATGTTCTTCAACACCTCGCGCTGGCCATGCTTTTTGGTGAGATCGGAAACCTGGTAAATGAACTGCTTACCCATTTTGTCACGCTCTGAGGGGCAAAAAAAGCACACCAACCCGAAGCGCCAGCGAGGGGGAACGGCCGTCGCGTTTCAGCGCGATGTCGCGCTGAGCAGCAACGTCAACTCCCCCTCGTTGGCGCTTCGGGTTGGCGTGGGCACGTCCTCCTGCAATATATCCGTCAGGACGGTCGGCCGGCAGGAGGTGAACTGACGTGGCTGTTGCGCGGCGTCTTGGATTATCATGGCGCGTCCCGAGTTGGAAACGGAGTTCACCAGCATGTCGCGCGAAGCCACGACGGCACAACTAGCGGCCGAAATCCTGGGTGTTGGAGCCACGACAGTCCTCGATGTGGGGGCGCGTTGGGGGGCCGGCGGCGTTTGGTGGCGGCTCGATCCGCTGGCCAAGCTTATCGGCTTCGACCCTGACCCCGACGAGTGCGCGCGGTTAAATGCTCAATTGCCGGCTGGCTCCCGCGAGCGCTTCGTTCCGGTCGCCTTGGGCAAGGAACCGGGGCCGGCCACGCTGCACATCACCCTGAACCCGGGTTGTTCGTCGATTTACCCGCCGGACGAAACGCTGGCCGACCGTTTTCCCGGCCTGAGCGTGATCAAAGTCGCCCAGCGGGAAACGATCCAGCTCGAAACCCTCGATCGTTGGGCGGCCTCCGAGGGCGTCGAAGAAATCAGCTTCGCCAAGCTCGATACACAGGGCTGTGAACTGGACATTCTTCGCGGCGGCGAACGTGCGTTGGATAAGTGCCTTGGCCTGGAAGTGGAAGTGGAGTTTGCCACGATCTATCGCGGCGCGCCGCTATTCGCCGAGGTCGACACTTACTTGCGCAGCCGCGGGTTCGCGCTCTGGAGACTCGGCGGCTTGTATCACTACTCGGAGCGCTGCACGGGACTCGCGACCGGCGAGGAGTTCGTCGACTACAGCGGGCTCGTCTCACGCAGCCCCTCGGGCAACGGCAGGCTTTGGTGGGGCAATGCGATTTACTTGCGTGATTTCCGCGACCCCTGGGTCATCGCCGGCGGTGCTCGTAGGCTGTTGATCCTCGCCTCGCTCCTCGATGCCCGCGGGGACGTCGACGCCGCGGCAGCAACGCTCCAGCTCGCGATGGAAGATTCGCGGTTCCCCTGGACGAGCGCTCAACTAGCGCTCGTCGACGCACGGAGGCGGGAACTACTTTCGATCCCAGCGCCCCCCGTGCCGGAACCGCCGCCAGCGGAACCCGTCGCGCCGCCGCATCGCACCTTGAGCGGCCATCATTTTCGCCACGCAGTGAAGCGGCTGCTCGGTCGCGACTGAGACAGACTACGCCACGTTGGCCGGTTCCAATTCAAGGCCCATTTCCTGTACGACGTCGCTGATGGCGTGCAGCAATGCGCGCGAATCGCTGGGGAACAACCGCCCGATGTGGCCGATGCGGAAGCAATCGGCGTTCGAGACCTTGCCCGGATAGATGACAAAGCCCTTGTCGTTCAGCCGCGAGTAGAAGTCTTCGAATACGAAGCCTGGATCGCTCGGATACCGGAACGACGTGATCAGGTAGCCTTGCAAGTGGCGCGGCAGATATTCTTCGAAGCCGAGGGCGTTCATGCCCTCGAGCAGGCAGTCGTGATTCGCGCGATAGCGCGCTGCGCGTCCGGCGACGCCCCCTTCCGCGCGGAGCTCGGCTAACGCCTGATTGAAGGCCAGGATTGTTTGCACGGGCGGCGTGAAACGGAATTGCCCGTTGCCTTCGAGCCCCTTCCATTGCGCCAAGAGATCCAGGCTCAACGTGCGGGCAAAACCGGCCGTGGCCTCGAGCGCGGCGCGGCGGCAGATCGCGAACGAAAAGCCCGGCACGCCTTCGATGCATTTGTTGGCGGAGGAAACCAGGTAGTCGATCTCGCAGGCGCGGAAATCAAACTCGACGGCGCCGAAGGCGCTCATCGAGTCGACGAAGTAAGTCTTGTTGTGCTGGCTAGCGATGCGGCCAACTTCTTCGATGGGATTGAGGATCCCCGAAGTCGTCTCGCAATGCACGATCGCCACATCAGTGATCGCGGCGTCGGCTTTCAGGGCTTGCTCGACCGCTGCGGGGTCAATCTGCTGATCTTCCGGCGCGCGGACCGTGGCCAGGGGAATGCGGTGCACGTCGGCCATTCTGGCGATGCGATCACCGTAGGACCCGTTGATGCAGACCAACAGCTTTCCTTGCGGCGGGACGACGCTCGACACCACGGCCTCGACGCCGAACGTGCCGCTCCCTTGCAGCAGCACGGTCTCGTAGCCGTCGCTCTGACTGACGCCCGCCAGGTCGAGCAATTCCGCGCGGACGTGTTCGACCATGGCGACGAATTCGCCATCCCGCGAGCCCAGGTCCCGGACCATCGCCAACTTGACCGTTTGACTCGTCGTCAACGGACCCGGCGTGAAGAGCGGCTTATCGGCGGAACGCGGCGGCGCGGGTCGATTCATGGAGGATTTTTTCGGAGGGTGATTCATGCAATGGAACACTCGAGTCAAAGGAAGCAGGACGCTACGACCGAACGGAAATCGCTCCTCAATCGCTGCCCGGCGAATTCCAGCCCCCTTGGGGCGTCAGATAATCGCCAGCGGTGCAAACCGCTGGAATCATAAGCCAAACTTTGAATCCGGGAGCCCCAGCGGGGCGACACTCGCTTTGAACGTGTCATCGCTTGAAACGTGCCGCCCCGTTGGGGCTCGGTTCATTGGTTCGGTGCATTTTCCAGCGGTTGGCACCCCTGGCTATTGTCTATCGCCCCTGCCGGGGCAGGTCCATCGTCAACGAATCGCGGATCAAGCATTCGAGCATACCGAATCGCCGTAATGCGCGGCGAACAAAATGACCCACGCGTTTTCTTCAAGTATTGCCCTTCGTCAGCGCCGGTTCCGCCTCGAAGCGGAGGCGGCGTTCGCACCAGGCTGCGGCCGAGAGCAGGGTCAGTTCGCTGAGCTTGGGGCCGATCAATTGCAGAGCGATCGGCAGGCCCTCGCGTGACAGGCCGCAGGGGATCGAAACCGTCGGCAAACCGGCGTAGCTCCAGGGGCTATTAAACTGAGGATCGCCGGTGGTGTCGAGCCGCGCCGGCGCGGGCGTGGTCGTGGCTGGCGTGACCAACGCGTCGATCTCCGGCAAGTCGTCCCAGGCATGTTCGCGATACCACTCCAGGTGGCGAATCGCCATCGCGTATTCGTAGGCCGGCATGCGCAGCCCTTCGTCGATCAGCCCCGCGATCTGTTTTCCATAGGCAGGACGATTCGCCTCGAATGCGGCACGATGGTAAGCGGCGGCCTCGACGGCCATAATCTTGCGATGCAGCGGCAGCAGGTCAGCGAAGCTCGTCGGTGGCGCCACGGCAACGATGTGCACACCGCCTTGCCGAAGATTGTCAATCGCCTGCCGGAACCCGGCCTTCACCGTGTCGTCGCAGCGTTCCAGAAAGAAGGGTTCGATCACCCCCAGCCGCGGCATCCGCGCGCCTTCTCCGGCAGCGAGATAGTTCACATGGGGCGCATCGTGCGGGACGCCTTCTTCGGCCGTGGGCGTGGACATGACGAGTAACATCGCGGCGAGATCGCTCACCGAGCGCGCCATCGCGCCGGCGTGGTCGAGATGAAAACTCACCGGCACCACGCCGCCCAAATCGAGCAGGCCGAAGGTTGGCTTGATCCCCGCCACGCCACAATAGCTGGCGGGGCGCGTGATCGAGCCGCCGGTCTGCGAACCGACCGCGGCGAGACACATACCAAGCGCGACGGATGCCGCGGACCCGGCGCTCGATCCGCCCGGCGTGTGCGCGGGGTTCCAGGGGTTGTGGGTGACGGACGGATCGAAGCAGGCATACTCCGTGGTCACGGTTTTGCCGAGCAAAATCGCGCCCCCGGCGCGGAGCCGCGCGACCACCGTGGCGTCCTCCGCCGCGACGTGTTGCGCTCGCAAGGAGCTGCCGGCCTTCGTCGGCCAACCGGCGACATCGAAAATGTCCTTGATGCCAATCGGAATGCCATGCAGAGGGCCGCGCGATTGGCCGCGTTCCAGTTCGTCCCCGAGCGCCTGGGCGGCCTGGCGCGCCCCTCGTTCGTCAACCTTGACCCAGGCATGGATCGCAGGCTCATGCTGTTTAATGCTCGCCAAGCAGCGGTCGACCAGGTCAATCGGCCGCAACGCGCCGCGCTTAAACTGTTGCGAGATCGTCGCCAAATTCGCTCTTGCGGCCATGGAATGGCTCCGGACGTCGCCGTGAACTTCTCCAGATTACCGGGCATTCCAGGTTTCACCAAATCCATCTAGGGGCAATTAACCTCCTTCGCTACACTTCGCGCCCTAACGAACTCAACGTGGGCAGGCGTTGGCATGGAGTCGGCCGATCCAATTCGAACCACGCAATCGC
The DNA here is from genome assembly GCA_034440135.1 of Planctomycetia bacterium. NCBI lineage: Bacteria > Pseudomonadati > Planctomycetota > Planctomycetia > Planctomycetia bacterium. The sequence goes on along the minus strand of JAWXBP010000210.1, from coordinate 9,699 downwards.
GCCGGTCGGGCGCTCGCGCATGGCGACGTGCGCTGTTGACGCTCGTCGTGCTCCTCGCCGGGAATGCCACTGGCACTGGACAGGAAACGATCAATACGCCCAGACCGCGCGGCAGCGCCGCGCGCGAGACGATCGTGGGCGAGCCGATCTATATCGGGCCGAACGAAGGCGCCGGTCCCTATTGGACGCCGACGGACGATCCGCAAATCGAATGGGTGCCCGAGGAAGGCGAAGCGGTTTGGAACGGCCAGCAGAACGATTTCTTCGTGCCCAGCAACGGCTACACCGGCGGGTATCAAGAGCCGTGGGATTGGACACTGCTGCCGAATGGCTTGATCTATCGCAGTTATCTCGCCGGACCGAAGGAATCGCGGTTTCGCAGCGTCTGGGCGCATGACGACAAACTTGGCTGGATTTGGGATATCACGCTCGGCGGCCGCGTCGGCATCGTGCGATATGGCACGACACACAGCGATGACATTCGCCCCCAAGGCTGGCAGCTCGACGCCGAAGGGGCCGCGTTTCCGCGATTGAATCCGGAAGAGGATCGCGATCTGGTTTCGGCCGATTTTCGTTTCGGCCTGCCGTTGACGTACTCAGTCGGCCGGTATGAAACGAAGATTTCCTACTATCACCTCAGCTCGCACATTGGCGATGAATACCTATTGAAGAATCCCACGTTCGTGCGGATCAATTACGTTCGCGACGCGATCGTCTGGGGCAACGCGTACTATGTAACCGACGACGTGCGCCTCTACGGCGAGGTCGGTTATGCCTTTTACACCTCGGGCGGCGCCGACCCGATCGAGCTGCAGGTCGGCGCCGAGTACAGCCCCGCGCATTTCACCGGATTTCGTGGCGCGCCGTTCCTGGCCGTGAACGGCTATCTGCGCGAAGAGTTCGATTTTGGCGGTAACCTCACCGCTCAGGCAGGCTGGCAATGGCGCGGGCAGCACAATCGCCGTCTGCTGCGGATCGGCGGCGAGTATTCCAACGGCAAGACCGAGCAATTCGAGTTCTACGCAAACACCGAGGAACGCCTAGGGTTCGGGCTTTGGTACGACTACTAAACGAATGGGTGAAGTAGCCCTTGCCTGCCGAACATTAACGTTCATTAATTTGCCGGATTGTCCGGAAATTGGCCGACACTCGCGCGGACACTGCGTAATCTGCGCCGAGTTTGCGGCGACTTCCCGGGTTTGCGCCGCCTGATGAATGCTTGGCTTGGCTCGGTCACCGGGTTACCATCAAGGGCTTAATCACGCGGCGCCGGCACTGCCTCGCGGCTGCGCCGACCGCGATCGCCCTTGGTTCGCCCCGCATGTTCGCCGCGCTCGGCGCTTGGATTTCTCGACGCCCGCTCACGATCCTGTTCGGCTGGGCCGTCGTCGCGCTTGCGCTGAAGGTCATTGCGCCCTCGTGGGACGATGTCACGCACGATGGCGACCTGGCCTACCTTCCGGCGGAAGTCAGCAGCGTCAGGGCGGAGAATCTGCTCTCCACGGCGTTTGAGGGGCGCGATTCGCGCAGCCGACTGGTCGTCGTGATCGAACGCGCGGATGCGCCGCTGGAAGACGCTGACCTGGCTGCGGCCGAAGCGCTGCGCGTCAAGCTCGAAACGCTCAAAGGCGAAGCGAAGCCGGTTAGCGAGGTCTGGAGCCCCGCCGACCCGGTGGTGGGCTACAAGCTCGTCAGCCCGTTATCCGAAGATGGCAAACCGCCCGGCCAGGCCGCGCTGATTGTGCTGCACGTGCGCAACGAGTTCATGGCCACTGCCAACATTCAGTTATTGGAGAACGTGCAGCGGATCATCGCCGAGTTTCGTCGCGGCGAAGAGGTCCCCAAAGGACTGGCATTCGGCGTCTCCGGCTCCGCCGCGATTGGCGGCGATATGCTCGCCGCGGCGCTGGAGAGCGTGCAGAAGACCGAGATCATGACGTTCGTGCTGATCTGCGTGATCCTGCTGATCGTCTATCGCGCGCCGCTGTTGATGTTGATTCCGCTGGGCACGATCACCATCTCCGTCTCCGTGGCGATGGACCTCGTGGCGCTGTTGACGCAGGTACAATTTCAGCCCGGCTGGGAATGGTTCGATCTCAAGGTCTTCAAGACGACGAAGATTTTCATCATCACGATTCTGTTCGGCTCCGGCACCGACTTTTGTTTGTTCTTGATCGCGCGGTATCGCGAAGAGTTGGAAACCGGCCGGCATGCCCAGGCCGCCAGCGGCCGGGCGCTCGGGTTTGTGGGCGAGGCCCTCGTCGGCAGCGCGCTGACGACGATTCTCGGCCTGGGCACGATGTTCTTCGCCGATTTCGGCAAGTATCGCAACAGCGGGCCGGTGATCGGCCTGTGCCTTACCGTGACCTTGCTGGCCTGCCTGTCGCTGGCGCCGGCGTTGCTTCGCCTGTTCGGCCCGCGCGTGTTCTGGCCCGCCAAGATCCACGTCAAAGGGCGCGGCGCGAGCGCCGCCTGGCCGGAGCGACGTTCGTTAATGAGCACCTTCTGGGAGCGCGTCAGCAATCTGCTGGTGGCGCGACCCGGCTTGATCCTGGTGACCAGCGTTCTGTTGTTTGCGCCGCTGGCCTGGGCCGGTCGCGAAGTGGAAGTCACCTATGACATGCTGGGCGAGCTGCCCGCCGACCGCGCCAGCGTGCGCGGCACCGAACAGATCATGCGCTACTATCCGCCCGGCGATACCGGTCCGATCGTGATGCTGGCCGAGCAAGCAACGCCGAGCGTCGTCACGCTCGACGCAACCAGGCAACTGCGCCGCCGCCAGGATGGTTGGCACGAATTGACGTTGGCCGAAGTGGCCAGCGCCCCGGAGGGCGCTCGCGATGTGTTTCTCGGCGAGCCGCTGACAAAACTCGACGACGAGCGCTTGGTTCACGCCTACGGCCGTCACGATATTTACGCCGCGGCGATTCGACGCCTCTCGGACGATGAAGTCCGCGCGCAGAAGTTCGATCAACGCGCCATCTTCGACGCCGACGACGGCAAGGCGATGATCCAATTGCTGACCAAGGATCTATACGACGTCTATCTGGAGCGCGACGGACAATCCATTGTCGATGTAACCAGCGTGCAAAGTCTCGCCGAGCCGCTCGGCGACTGGCCCGGCACGCCAGCCGGATTGCTCTCACCGACCGGCCGGCGCAAGGCGCTCGCGTTGCGTAGTCCACGCGTGCAAGCCACCTATGTCGCGAAGTCGGGCGAACTGGCCGGACGCGTAGCGCGGTTCGACGTGGCGCTGACGAAGAGCCCCTTCAAGCGGGAGAGCCGCGAGTATCTCACGCATCTCGAAGCATGGTGCGCGCAACTCTCCGCCGACGAGCATTCACTTTGGTACGGCGCAAAGTTTTCCTTCGGCGGGACGACTTCCGCCACGCGCGATCTCGCCTCCGTGACCGAAAGCGACCGTTCGTTGATTCAGCGTCTCGTCGTAATCGCCGTCGTGGCCGCGATGATCGTCGTGCTCAGGAATCCTTGGATCTGCGCGTACCTGATTCTCACCGTGCTTTATAGCTACTTCGTCACGATCGGCGCCACCGAGCTGATCTTCTCCTGGCTCTGGGGGCCGACGTTCGACGGTCTGGACTGGAAAGTCCCGCTGTTCTTGTTTGTGATCCTGGTCGCTATCGGCGAGGACTACAACATTTACCTGGTGAGCCGGGTCTTCGAGGAGCAGGCCAAGCACGGGCCGATGGAAGGGCTGCGCCGCGCCGCGGCTTCCACCGGCGGCATCATTTCCAGTTGCGGCATCATCATGGCCGGCACCTTCGCGGCAATGATGATCGGCAGCCTGCGCGGCATGATTGAATTGGGCCTCGCCCTTTCGATGGGCGTCGCGCTCGACACCTTCTTCGTTCGCCCGGTGCTCGTGCCCGCATTCCTCGCGATTTATCACCGTTGGCGTGGCGACGACCAAGAAACCGGCCCAGGCGAAGAGATCGAACTGGAATTCTCACCGCCGCATGAAGAATCCCCGCCGACTCCGCACGGCCGCACGCGCCCGCGACCCACGGTCGAACGCCGTTGAAGCGCCGTGGCGGATTCTTATTACTCCTTGATAAGCCAATCGGGCTAGCCGGCCGCCACTTCTTGCAGTCGGCGTTGCAGCTCGCCGCAAACTTCGTCCAGGTTGCCGCCGCGCGGCGGTTCAGCTTCACCGCTGTCGGGACCGAGGCTGTCACCGTAATGCACGCGCACGCGGTTACGGGCGGCTGACTTCGCGGCATAAAGCGCTTCGTCGGCGCGCGCAACCAAGGCAGTTGGTTCTTCTTGGACTTTCGCTTGCGCGGCGCCGGCGCTCACCGTCAGTGCGAGACGTTGGCCGTTCACCTCGAACGCGTGTTCTTGAACCGCTTGCCGGACGCGTTCGGAAGCCGCCTGGGCTTCGTCGAGCGTCGTGGCCGGATGTACGATGGCGAACTCCTCGCCGCCGAAGCGAGCCGCGAAATCCATTTCACTCAACGTGCCGCGGATCACGCGCGCCACACGGCGCAGCGCTTCGTCTCCGGCCGTGTGGCCATACTGATCGTTGCAGCGTTTGAAGTGGTCGATGTCCACCAGTGACACCGAGAACGGCGTTTGCTTGCGCCGCCATTCCGAGGCGCGGCGCTGCAACTCGTCATCGAGCGCACGGCGATTCGGCAGGCCGGTCAATGGATCGGTGCGAGCCTCGGTGGCGTGCATCCGAATCGCCTCGGCCTGCTCGTTCAGCTTCTTCTCCGCGACCGCTAGTTGCTGTTGCAACTTTTGATTTGCGTCGACGATTTGCTGTACGATGCCGACGGCCAGATTTTCCCAGCCGTCGTTGTTGGTTTCCAGCGCGGCCTGCAACCGCGTATTGCTGGCCTCGACCTCCGCCTGGTGGGCGCCGACACTGTCACCGACGTTGGTCGTCCAGTCGTGCAGGCGCAACAAGGCTTGCGCCGCCGCGTCGTATTCCTGCGCCATTTTGCGGCGGCCGCGGACTTTCTCGCCGTACCAGCAGCCGACGATGAAGGCCAAAGCCAACTGGGCGACGCTCACGCCCGTGAACACCACGGCGACCCAAAACAGGGAGACTTGCGAGGATAACATGGGCGATGATTCCCGGGTGCGTACGGGACGCGGGATGCGGTAAACTACCTGTGGAGACCCTAGGTCGCCCGTCAGGTTTGTCAAATCCGTCACAATTCGCGCCCACGGCGGCCGATTTCATGGCGATGCACGCTTGGCAATGGTCAAAAATAGCTCATGGACATCCCTGAAATAGGCCGAATCGCCGCGATCGACTACGGCACGGTGCGCATCGGCATCGCCGTCACGGATTCCCGTCGCACGATCGCCAGCCCGCTGGAGAACTACACACGCCGCGATACCGCTCGCGACGCGGAGCGATTCAAGCAACTGGTCCGCGAGGAACAAATTGCGCTGTTCGTCGTCGGCCTGCCGGTCCACAACAACGGCCGCGAAAGCCAAAAGTCGATCGAAGCCGAGACGTTTGGCGCCTGGCTAAGGGATTTGACTGGCGTACCTGTCGTCTATTTCGACGAGCGCTTTACGACAGTGGAAGCGGAGCAATTGCTGGCCGGGGCGAAGCTGACGAAAGCCCGCCGCAAGGAGCGGCTGGACAAGCTTGCGGCGCAAATCCTGTTGACAGCATTTCTGGAGTCCGGGCAGCGCGATACTCCCCCGGGCCGGCTCGATGGTTGAATGGCGAACCATCCAGGATTCGGCCACGATAGCGCTCCGACGGCACTACTCCCTGGGTAAGAATGCCAGATATCCGCGTTGGACGCCAAGTTCGGATTCAACCACGCCTGTTTTCGATTGCTCCAATCGATATCACAACGGATAATATGCCGGTTTCCTGAAATTGCACGTTCTTCGTCTCAACCGTCGTCTGCACGCGAGGGTCGTGGTTGGCTGACTTTGAAAGCTGGTTGTTCACAAATGTCCATCCGTTACCGCTCACTCGATCATTGGCGAGGCTTGGCTTGCTTAATGGTGGTCATCGCGCATGCAACGACAGGCGGTGATTGGCGGCGGTTGATCGGCTTTGCTCCGCAATTCGGAGGGATTGGCGTCGGCATTTTTTTTGCATTTCGGGCTATTGCGTCACAGCGGCCGCGACGGTAGCCAGGGCAAGACATCAAGGTCCGACAGAATTCATGCGACGCCGGGCGAAACGAATTTACGGCCCCTATTGGATTGCCCTTGCCATGGCCGCCGTCGCTTACGTCGTGGAGTATGGGATGCCGCAACCGTTCCCATCGTTGTGGAGCGTGCTGGGAAACCTGACGCTCTCCGAGTCGTGGTGTCCGCATTTCGCCGGGCCACCGTCTGAATTGCTGGTTCAGCAAGCGTGGACCCTGGTGCATGAACTTCAGTTCTATTTGGCGTGCGGCCTACTACTGTTAGTGCCGGCACGATATTTTCTTGCCGGCGTCATTGTGATTTGCGCCACAACATGCCTCACCGCGTGGGCTACAGATGAAGGTTACGTTAACGCTTCCGGCCTGATGATTCGAGGTTCATGGCTCGCATTCGCGCCGGGCAGCTTTGCTTTTTACTGGCTCCACGGTACCAAGATGGAACGAACCGTTGCCATTCTCGGCGTCGCCGCTTCCGTGATTGGCGGCATTTACGCTTGGCGGATCAATGAAGCAATTGGCGCTGGTTGTGTGATGTCGAGGGTCTTGATTGCCTTGCATCCGCTGGACGCGCGCCTTGACGCGATGCCACAGCTAAAATGGCTCAAACGGTGTGGGCAAATCTCCTACAGTCTCTATCTTACGCATACGCTCGTTTGTGGGCCGATAGAGCGCTGGCTCGTTACGAACTCGGGAGCACAGCGGGTCGCCTTGAATGTCACTGTCTGTACTTTGGCGTCACTATTGGTGGCTTGGCCGTTTTACCTTTTTTTCGAGCGACCTTTTATGTCGGAGAGTAAGACTTAGGCGTTGGTCCCAGATGGCCAGACCGTTGGTCCGGCGAATAGGAACGGATGCGCCGGTCAAGCGGCGAGGTGCCGCTGTGACAATCGAGGGTGACCTGGGGACCTCGCCTCAGGCGGACGCCCTTGTTCCCAGCGCCTCAGGGCGATACTATTCAAGGTTCAACAAGCTTCCCAGGCTGCCCTATTTTCGGGCGCCTCTCGCTGGAAATCATTGGCAGGACAGAAGTTATGAAGGACAAGATTCACCCCAAGTACGTCGCGACCGCGGTCCGTTGCGGTTGCGGCAACACGTTCACCACGCGGAGCACCGTTCCGGAGCTGCGCGTCGACATCTGCAATGCCTGCCACCCGTTCTACACGGGCAAGCTCAAATACGTCGACACGGCGGGCCGCATCGAGAAGTTCAAGACCAAGTTCGCCGGGGCCGGTTATGCCAGCCTGAAGAAGGGCAAGAAGGCGGAAACGGCCGGCGAAGCTGGCGCTTAGCGGGATTCAACTCGGAACGAGGAATTCGGAACGTGGAACGCTGGAGCAGGGCCTACGAAGGCTCGCCCGGCGGCTGCCTTCCGGGTTCCTCGTTCTTTTTTTGTTGACGGACGACGTCGCTTGACGCGAGGGCATTGTCACGCCTCGGAATCTACATCGATTCAGAACGCTGGGTGCCTGGGGCTGGGGCGAACATAGGAAGTAACCACGAACAACCGACTGGGGTATCGTGGCGATTTGTTGACAAATTCAGCGAAGCCCCAGCGGTTGGACCATGGCGACCGCGCTTTGGTAGCCCCTACCCCAGGCACCCGCCGCGTTTCACTTCGCTGGCGCGGCGGGCTAGTGTTGCGGGCGCCGCGGGTTGATGTGGGTTTTTTCCGCTGCTGCACGTATAAATTGCCGTTCCCACTTGTAGTCTTGGTGCTTCCATGAGGGAAAAGCTTGATCAAACGCTGGCGCGGTTCGAGGAGTTGGAGCAGATGCTGCTCGACCCGGAGATCCAGGCCGTCGGCGCGCGCTATTCCCAGGTCGCGCGGGAACACGGGTCGATCGCCAAGCTGGGCGCCAAGTATCGGCGTTTTCGCAGCCTGAACAACCAGATCGCCGAAGCTCGCGAGATGATCGAAGGGGGCGACTCGGATCTTCGCGATCTCGCCGAGGCTGAATTGCCTGGGCTACGCGAAGAGCGCGAACACCTTTGGAATGAGTTGCTCGATCTGACGATCGGTGGCGAGGACGCCAATCGCACCAAGTGCGTGATGGAAATCCGCGCCGGAACCGGCGGCGACGAAGCGGCGCTGTTCGCGCGCGACTTGTACGAGATGTACAAGCACCACGCGGAAGCCAAAGGCTGGAAGATGGAAATTCTGGATGCCAGTCCCACGGAACTCGGCGGCTTCAAGGATATTTGCCTCGGCCTGGAAGGCGAAGGGGTGTTTCGCGAATTGCAGTACGAGAGCGGCGGTCACCGGGTGCAACGCGTGCCGGAGACCGAGACCAAAGGACGCATCCACACTTCGGCCGCGACGGTGGCGGTGCTCGCGGAACCGGAAGACGTCGAAGTGGACATCAAACCCGACGATTACCGCAAAGACTTATTTTGCGCCAGCGGTCCCGGCGGCCAGCACGTTAACAAGACCGCGTCGGCCGTGCGACTGACGCACTTCGAGACCGGCATTGTCGTGCAGTGCCAAGACGAAAAAAGTCAGCACAAAAACCTCGCCAGGGCGCTCCGCGTATTGAAAAGCCGCGTCTATGAAATGAAGCGCGAGGAGGAAGCGAAGAAACGGGCGGAAACCCGGAAGACGCTGGTGGGCTCCGGCGATCGCAGCCAGCGCATCCGTACGTACAACTTCCCGGAAAACCGCATCACCGATCACCGCATCAACTTCACGCTCTACAAGTTGGACAACATCCTCGCGGGCAATATCCAACCCGTCACCGAAGCGCTGATGGACTACGATCGGCAACAGCAGCGCGAGGCGATGGGAACGGAGGAGTGAGAAAATGACGAATGATGAATGATGAATTGTAGGGGGTGACTCACATCGACTGAACAGTTCATTCATCATTCTGCATTCTGAATTCCCATGCACTCCACCCTCTTCTACATTCCCGACGTGATTCCCGGCACGGGGATTCCCGTGTTCGGCGTGGGGCTGTTGATGGGCGTCTGGGCCGTGGCCGCCATTGTCTGGGCTGTATGGCTGTTGCGGGCGGGGAGAACCGCGGAACTCAAGAGTGGCGTCTTGCTGGTCGCACTCGTCGGCGTGGCGATCTATTTTTCGAAGACCATCGTCGAACCAGGTCTTGGCCTGCCGATTCGCGGCTATGGGACGCTGCTGCTGGTGGCCGTCGTAAGCGCTGTGGCGCTCGCCATCTTCCGCGCGTGGCAATTGCGGATGGACGTGGAGGTCATCTACAGCCTCGCCTTTTGGCTGTTCGCCGGCGGGATGTCAGGCGCACGGCTGTTCTATGTCTGGCAGTATTGGGATCAGCAATTCAGCCGCCCCACCTGGCAGGCGACGTTGCTGGAAGTCGTCAAGTTCAACGAAGGCGGGCTCGTCGTATACGGCTCGCTGATCGGCGGTGTGATCGCGCTCTTCGCGTTTTGCCGCAAGTATCAATTGCCGGCGTTGGCAATGGCCGACCTGATCGCCCCCAGTTGCGCGCTCGGCGCTGGCCTAGGGCGGCTCGGCTGCTTGATGCAAGGTTGTTGCTTCGGCGGCGCCTGCGATCTCCCTTGGGCCGTGACGTTTCCC
>JAWXBP010000209.1 GCA_034440135.1 Planctomycetia bacterium | reverse complement strand
GCCGTGGATCGTGACGGTGGTGGATCTGTTGTGGGGCGCAACCCTGGCCGCGTCGGTCGGCTATCTGGGATTTCTGGCTGGCAAGTGGCTTCGTTGAACGGCGTCGCCCAAGCGACGAAAAAGCCCCTGGTGACCGTGGTCGCTAGGCAGGGCGCGAGTGACTGGCGAGTCGCTCTCGGGCAAGTTGCTCGACGGCCCTGAGATCGACCTTGCCCGTGCCGAGTAGCGGCATGTCGTCCACTTCAAAAAAGCTGTCCGGGGAGGGAATCCACAACAGCGGCATACCGCTTTCCTGCATGGCTTGGCAGATTCCAAGAGGCGATTGCCCCATTGGCTTGTGCAAGACCAGTAATCGCTCACCCCTACGAGCATCGGCCACGGCCGTTACTGCGACTGTAACATGGTCCGGGTCGGATTGTATGGTGCGGGCGATTGCGTCTTCAACGCCCATGTGCGGCACCATTTCGCCGCCAATCTTCGAGAAGCGACTTTGGCGGCCGGTGATTTGGATGAAGCCCTCATCATCGATCACCGCGATGTCGCCCGTGCTGTACCAGCCGTCGCGCAAGGCCAGCTCATTCAGATCAGGGCGCCCCAAGTAGCCCTTCATAACATTTGGACCGCGAATGCTGAGTAAACCCGGCTTACCAGGCGGCACAACATCGCCGGTCTCGATATTCGTCACTTTGGCCTCGACGCCTGGTAGCGGGCGTCCGACCGTGCCCTCCCTGCAGCCACAGCCGCCGTCATCCGCTGCACGACCAGGCGGGACGTTGATCGCGGCAATCGGTGAAAGCTCAGTCGCACCATAGCCCTCGATCGGCCGCACGCCGAACTTCTCTTCAAAGGCGTCAGCTAGTTCATGCGGCAACCGCTCAGCGCCGCACACGACGATGTCGAGCGCGGTCAAATCCGTGGCCGTGCAACGCTTCAGATAGTTGCGGAGGGTCGTGGGCGTTCCAACAATGATGGTCACGTGTTCCTCTCGGCAGAGCCTTCCGATGGTGCCAGCCTCCAGCGGATTAAAGTGATAGGCGACGCTACCGTCCAAGCACATCACGCCCCACAGAGTGACCGTGTAACCGAACGAATGGAAAAACGGGAGTACGCCGAGCACCTGGTCATCCCTTCGCAACCGGAGCACTTGATTGAGTGCCGCGATGTTCGATCCGACATTGCCGTGCGAGAGCATGACGCCCTTGGGATCGCCAGTCGACCCGGAGGTGAACACGATCGTCAGTAAGTCATCGTCACGAATGCGGTTTAGGCCCAGCAAGCGTTCGAGCAGCCATAGAGGAGTAGCGAGCCCCTGAATAACGCCCAGCAGCTTATCGCTGAGCCGGACATGCGGAAGAAGGGATTCCAGCGCAATTAACTTTGCGTCAACCTCGATCGGCATTCGCTCGAGTACTCGCTGGCTAGTGATGACGTGACGGATGCCTGCCTGCGCGATGCACGAGTTGAGCTGCGATTGGCGAAGCGTGTAATTGAGATTGACGACGACGCGACCGGCCAGCGTCAAGGCGAAATTCACGAGGGCGCCGCCGGCCGACGGCGGCAGCAGAATGCCCACGACTCGTTCGTCGTCTGTCAGAACGTCTCGCAGCAGCAAGCGACGCAGGATCAGCGAACGGACGAGCAGGCTCCCGCCGGAGAGACGCGTACCCCCACTATCGACCATCCGCTGCCGGCGCAGCGTTCCACGGCAAGAGAGCAACAGCCCACGAACGAGATTCATGCAACCTTTATCCAAGAAGGGAAGCCCCGCTGATCCGTCTCTGGTCCGGCAGCCGTCGAACGACAAGCGATCTATGGTAGTGCATCTGGTCGACATACAGGCGCTTCGTTTCGGGGCTGAGCCACCAGGATAAGAAAAGTAGCGACCCGGGGGTTGACTCTTCGATCTGGCTGCTACTGTATCTGCGCCATGATTTGTGAATGCCGTGGGGTAACGAGATGATTTCGAAACTGCTGGAAAGTTGTGACGGTTGGCGGCATTTCATCTTTCTGCTGGCACTCGCAGCGGCCACCGACGGACGTGCCGAAGAGACGTCGACGACCTGGCCGCAATGGCGTGGCCCAGCACGCGATGGGAAGATCGTGTCCACGCCCTGGCCGGAAAAGCTCAACTTTGAACTTCGTTGGCGAAAAGACCTGGGCCCGAGTTACTCGGGACCGGTGATCGCTGAGGATCGCGTCTTCACGACCGAGACTCGCAATGAGCGAGACGAGATTTTGCTGGCGTTCGATCGGAAGAGCGGCAAAGAGCTTTGGCGGACGGAATGGGCTGGCGCAATGAACGTGCCCTTCTTTGCGAAGAGCAATGGCGATTGGATTCGCGCCACACCGGCGTACGATGGCAAATCGCTGTATGTGGCCGGCATGCGGGACGTGCTGGTATCGCTCGATGCTGGCTCCGGCGACGAGAACTGGCGTGTGGACTTTGTCGAGCGATTTAAGAGTCCCTTGCCCGCCTTTGGATTCGTCTGCTCGCCCTTGGTGACGGCTGAAGCCGTCTATGTTCAAGCCGGTGCTGGTTTGGTCAAGCTTGACCGTAACACTGGAGAAACGCAATGGCGATCATTGGCCGATGAGGGAGGCATGTGGGGGAGCGCCTTCTCGTCCCCTCTCTTGACGGAGATCGCTGGACAGGAACAGCTACTCGCGCAAACGCGCACTCGGTTAGTGGGAGTTAATCCAAAGGACGGCGCAGAGCTTTGGACCCGAGACATCGAGGCCTTTCGGGGCATGAACATTTTGACGCCGACCGTATACGACGACTCGGTCATCACTTCCTCTTATGGCGGTAAGACGATCCTCCATCGTCTGAACTCTGTGAACGGAACCATCACCGTCGACTCGGCCTGGGAGGACGGTTCGCAAGGGTATATGTCCTCGCCATTGATCATTGAGGATCATGCGTTTTTGCATTTGCGCAATCGTCGATTCGCATGTTTCGATCTGCGTTCAGGAAAGCAGACTTGGCGCACCACTCCGTTCGCCGAATATTGGAGCCTGGTCGCCAATGGCGACCGAATCTTAGCACTCGATTGCGAAGGGCAGCTTCGCCTGATTCGTGCCAATCCAGAACGGTACGAAGAACTTGACAGCGTAAAAGTGGCGGATGCTCCGACTTGGGCGCATCTGGCGGTCTGCGGTGACGAAGTCGTCGTTCGTGAGTTAAATGCACTGTCGAGCTACCGCTGGCGGAGTGAGTGACGTCGTTGAACGGCGGTTCACCTCGTGTTTCGCACGCTCGCCGCCCACATGTGGAAAGCTGCGGCCCCCCAGGACTTTGGGACAGCGGCGGGGGCCTTGGTTGCGCTGGTTTGGGCGGGACGCTTCGCAGATCCACGAGCCGAGGAACCTACTAGCCGTAGCGCTGATTGCCACGACCAGTGCATCCGTATTGAGAATCATCACGAATGAAGCCGCAAACGACTACGCGCTTGCTCGCTAATCGCCAACACGGCCGGGTGCTTCAAGCGACGTTCCAACGAGATGGCATAGAAGCGTTCCTTGATGCCTTGAACGATGCCAATGGATTGAAGTGAGAACTGCTGGCAGACTTCGGCCTCCACCACCGTGGGCACGGGGAGCAGTGCACCACCTTCGCGACCAAAAAACTTCATTAGCGCACTGTCGTCGAATTCCGCTTTGATCGCCGGGCGAATTCCTTGGGCGTCGAACCACTGGTCGAGCGAGCGGCGCAACATCGTGCTTTCGGTCGGCAGGAAGAAAGGCGCGCGATCGAGCGAATTCGGGAAGTCTTGACGATAGGCTTTCGCTACCGCGGCAGCGCCCACGATCGAGACGCCACTTTCGCCCAGCAGATGGCTAAAGGCCCGCACCTTAATCGCCGGATTGAGCGGTACATCCGCCAGCACGACATCCAGGCGGTGCAATGCGAGTTCCGAGAGCAGGTGCTCCGTCTTCCCCTCGTGGCAAACGATGCGGACCTCCGGCAGCAGCATTGCCGGGCGCAGTAGTAAGAGGGCCACAGCCTTAGGCAGCACATCGGCAACGCCCACCTGGAGGCGCAGCGATCGGCCGATGGGCGACCCAGATAAGCCGTCCAGCATTTCTCGGCCGAGTGCAAAAATCTCGTCGGCATAGCGGAACACAACTTGTCCGGTGGCTGTCAGGGCCAGACCGCGACCAACCCGCTCGAATAGCTTCTGTCCGATGGCCTGTTCCAACTGACGCAGCTGACCGCTGACCGTGTGCTGGGCCAGTAAGAGTTTCTCGCCGGCTGCCACCACGCTCCCCAGCTTGGCCACGGTCCAGAAGGTGTGCAGGTGGTAATAGTCGAGCGGTTCCATGGCTGGATTATATCGGTACTTCCGATAGGTCAATGCAAGACTTCCGATGTGTCGATACGCCAGAGAAGCCGTATTCTATTTCGTAAACATCAGCGATCTACTCCCACAATCGACGGAGACCACGGAATGCGAATCAGCTTTCACAAGCAAGGGATTGAGTTGGACGACGCCCAGCGCGAACACGTCGAGCTGCGGCTCCAGTTTGCCCTGGGGCGTTTCGTCCCCCGGGTCACGCACGTGGCGGTCCACGTGGCCGACACCAACGGCCGTCGCGGCGGTGTCGACAAGCGCTGCCGGCTAGTGACACGCGTGACAGGGCTCGACGAGTTAGTCGTCGAGGACCACGACCAGAGCTTCTACGTGCTGATCGATCGCGTCACCGAGCGTCTGGGACATACCGTCGGACGGCGTTTAGAACGCGAGCGCTTCGGCAAAGAGCGAGTTGCGTTTGATGGCCAGTCATCCCGTACCACCGACAATCTGGAACCGTAAAGCCCTGCCAGCATTTCCCCGTGCCCCTCTCTTTTTTGGTTCTTCACCCAATTCCGGGGAAAGCCTGGCGGATTTTGAGAAAGAAGTAGTTGTCGTCTCGGTAGCCGTAGGCCATACGTTTGAGGACTTT
>JAWXBP010000208.1 GCA_034440135.1 Planctomycetia bacterium | reverse complement strand
TCGGCGTTTAGTTTGGGCGACTTGCCTCGACGACGCCCGCGCTTTGATCGACCGCTGGCCCGACCATCTTACCGCATCTCGCAAAGTCACTTACACTAGCCCGACGCGCAAGCGAGGGAGCGCGGACATCGAACAATCGCCAACGCTTAACTCAGATCGGAGTCAACTCCCCCTCGCTTGCGCGTCGGGCTAGTGTAAGCTTTTGTACCGTTGAACTTCGAGGTTCCGTTCCCAGATTGCAATTTTCGCCGCATGGGTTTCATTGAGTACGAGCAGGTTGAGCAGGCCTACCTGGATCGGCGACGTTTGCGCCCTTCGGCTGGCTGGAAACTGTTGTGGGCGATGGGCGTCGGCGCTGTGATTTCCGGCGATTTCGCCGGCTGGAATTTGGGCTTGCCGGTGGCTGGGTTCTGGGGTTTCGTGCTGTCGACGTTGATCGTCGCCACGATGTACGTTTGCATGGTGTTCAGCATCGCGGAGCTGTCCGCGTCGTTGCCATTCGCAGGCGGATTCTTTTCCTTCGCGCGGCACGCGCTCGGCCCTTTCGGCGGTTTCGTCTGCGGCATGACGGATGTGATCGAGTACGTACTCTCGCCGGCGGTAATTGTGTATTTCATTGCTGAATACATGCAACCGGTGTTTCCCGGCGTTTCGCCGCCGGTCTGGTGGATCGTGTTCTACGTCCTGTTTGTCGGCATCAACGTCTGGGGCGCGGGAATCACGTTTCGCGTTGGGCTGATGGTGACGCTCGTCGCCCTGGCTGTGTTGATTGGTTTCTTCGCGAGCGTCCTTTGGACCGGTGCGTTTGATTCCGAACTGCTGTTCAATATTCCCGCCGAGACCGGACGCGACCCGCGCGGATTGACGCATGGTTGGCCCGGCGTGTTGCTAGCGATGCCGTTCGCGATTTGGCTCTTTCTTGGCATCGAGCAATTGCCCGTCGCCGCCGAAGAGACGCACGACGTGGTGCGAGATATGCCGAAGGCCTTGGTCTGGAGCCTGGTCACGCTGCTCGTCTTGGGACTGGCCACGGTCGTACTCAACTCCGGCGTGGGAGGGGGCGCCGTGGCGATCGGTAGATCCGGAGCGCCATTGAACGACGGCTTCCTCGCCACGCTGGGACATGGCTATGCCCCGCCCTGGTTCCTAAGTTTGGCGGCTGTCGCCGGGCTCGTGGCGAGCTTTCACAGTCTGATTTACGCCTATGGCCGCGTGCTCTTCGCCCTGTCGCGTGCTGGGTATATTCCGCGCTGGCTCTCGCTGACGACGAGCCGGCACACTCCCGGTTGGGCGCTCGTCGCGGGCGGAGTCGTCGGACTTGGGTGTACGTTTTTGCTGCATCAAGCCAGCGGCACGGGCGTTGGCAGCGCGCTCTTGAATATGGCGGTCTTCGGCGCGGTCATTTCGTACACGCTGGTGATGGTCAGCTTCATCAAGCTCCGCATCACGCAGCCGGACTTGCCGCGTCCGTATCGCAGCCCGCTCGGCGTTCCGGGGGCGGTGGTGGGTGCCGTCGTCGCCTGTTTCGCCTTGTCGGCGACCATGCTCTCGCCGGACTACCTCCCGGCGGTGCTGGGCGTGGCCCTGTTTTTGGCGGTCGCGATCGTTTACTTTTGGCTCTACAGCCGACGGCGATTGGTGGCCCAAGCGCCGGAAGAGGAAGTCGCTTTGCTGCAAGCCGCGGAACGCGAACTGCACGGCGATGCGCCGGATATGACACGTTGAACACTGCTATGCGAAGGACACGCACTTGAATCTGGTCGTCACGAATCCGTTCAATCAACAAACCGTCTGCGAACTTCCCTTCGACTCCGCACTGGCCGTCGAAGAGGCCGTAGATCGCGCCGCCGCGGCGCAGCGGCGCTGGGCGCGCATCCCGCTCGCCGAACGCTGCCGGCAGGTCCGCGCGGCCATGGAAAAGTTCAAGACGAACCTGGAACAGGTCGCCCGCGACGTGACCTTGCAGATGGGCAAACCGCTCAAGCAAGCCCGGGGCGAGTTCAATACGATGTGCGACCGCGCGGAGTATATGCTTTCGATCGCGGAAGAGACGCTGCGGCCCGACATCTTGCCGGAGAAACCAAACTTCGTGCGCCGCATCGAGCACGCCCCGCTGGGCGTGGTGTTCAACGTGGCGGCCTGGAACTATCCGCTCTTGATTCCCATCAACGTCCTCGTGCCGGCGCTGATCGCCGGCAACAGCGTGCTCTTGAAGCACAGCGCCAAGACGCCGCTGACGGGCCGGCAATTCGCCGAGGCATTTTCCGGCTTGGAAGTGCCGGACCTCGTGACGAACTTGCTGCTCAAGCATGACGCCACGGCGCGATTGATCGAACATCGCGGCGTCGACCACGTGGCCTTCACCGGTTCCGTCGAAGGGGGACGCGAAGTCTATCGTCACACGGCCCAACGGTTGATCGACGCCGGGCTGGAACTCGGCGGCAAGGATCCCGCCTACGTGGCCGAGGATGCGGACCTCGATTACGCCGCGGCCAACTGCGTGGACGGCGCTTGTTACAACGCCGGGCAATCGTGTTGCGCGGTGGAGCGAGTCTATGTGCATCACACGCTTTACGAAGCGTTCCTGGAAAAAGCCAAGGCGGCGCTCGAAGAGTACGTGCTTGGCGACCCTGTGCACGAAGCGACGTCGATGGGGCCGTTGGCCGGCCGCAACGCTCCGAAGTTTCTCGAAGCGCAAGTTCAGGATGCCGTGAAGCGCGGCGCGCGACTCTTGACGGGCGGGAAATCGGTCGCCGATCAGCCGGGTAACTTCTTTCCGCCGACCCTGATTGCCGACGTGCCCAACAACGCCGAGATCATGCAGGAAGAAAGCTTTGGCCCGACGGTGCCCGTGCTTTCCGTGCGTGACGACGACGAAGCGATCCGGCTGATGAACGAATCGCGCTTCGGGCTCACGGCGTCGGTCTGGACCAGTTCTTTGGAGCGCGCCGAGCGCTTCGGCCGTGAAGTCAATGCCGGCACGATCTACCAGAACCGTTGCGACTACATCGACCCCGCTCAACCTTGGACCGGCTGGGGCGAAAGCGGCAAGGGCTCGACGATGTCGAAGTACGGCTTCTTCCACCTCACGAAGCGCAAGGCGATCCATTTCCGCACGGCGACCAAGTAGCGACGCCGAGTTATTTCAATCGCCGGGTGCCTGGGGTAGGGGCGACCAATGCGCGGTCTCCATGGTCCAACCGCTTTGGCTTCGTTGGATTTGTCAACAAATCGCCACGATACCCCAGCCGGTTGGACATGGTTGCTGCCAATGTCCGCCCCAGCCCCAGGCGCCCAACATTCACTGGTGTCTCGAACCTTGAATCGTGACGAATCACTTGCGCAAGCGTGCTTCCATCCATTCCCGTGAGACGAATCGCCGCAGCAGGTTTTCCAATGCTTGCTGCGCGGCGGGCGGCAGTGTTTCTGTGCCTTGAGTCTGAGCTTCGTGTGAAACGCCGTTCCAGTTAAGCCTCAGTGACCAACCAGAACGCGCCGCTGTGGCGTTGAACTGCTCGGCCACGCGCACGGTCCAGGCGACGCCAAAGGCATCGCGAAAGTCGAGCCATAGTCGATCCAACGGCGCGCTCTTCAACCGTCGCTTCGGCCAGGCCGTGAGCCACACCGCCGCGCACGCGCAAGCCAGTCCGACTTGAGCGCGCGCCGGTAAGTCGAATCGCAGCCACGCGGGGAATTGATCGCCGAGCCAGCAATACTGCGCCGCGCCAGCCAACAACGAGGCAACCGCTCGGCCCGTGGGGAGATAGTTGGCGACGCCCATCAGCGTCACTGCCAACAGGAGATATTGCCAGGCCAGGTCGACCTGCAACGCGCCGCCGGGGCGATACAGCCACGCGTTTCCGGCCGGCAGGGCGAGTAGCGCCAAGAAGGCCAGAACGACCCATTGCCAGGCGACGTTTTGCGGCCGCTTCGCGCCGAAGATGGCCAGCGTCGGCGCCAGAGAGAGGATCCCGGCGAGATACCTTGCCAGCGTGGGTTCTATTCCGGCCGATTGGAGCGCGTTCCAGGTCATTGCGAGCGTGGCCGCGAGCGCCCAGCGCCACGGTGCGACCAGTGTCGTGCTTTGGCTCAGCCGCCTCAAACGCCACAAACCCGCTACGGTCAGCACGCCGAGCGCCAACGCTACGCCCGGCAAGAGCGTTAGCGCGAAGTCGGTCGCCGAGGAGCTGTCCGCCGTCACCATGCCTAACACCGTAACCGAATGCCCGCCGCGTCAAAGCCCCTTAGTCCGCGAGAATCGTCGCAGCTCGCGCGCGCGGCCCACAATCGGCCCGGACGTGGCAAAAAAGCATCGTCCGCGTTTGCTCTACGCAACAGCGTGGGCAATTCTTGCATATCGTCCCCCGGCGCCGCCCGCCGCAGTATCGAACCTGCGCGTCTCGGAGCAACGGGTGTAGCTCTTGCCGGGCCGGCCGTGGGACGAAGTTGGGCAGAGAAGAGTTGGGCAGAGAAGTGAAGAGTTGGGCACGGTTGGGTTTGCCGCGGAATGGTTCCGCGGGCCAAGATGGCACTATTCAAGGAGTGAGTCATGAAGCACCTCGTGTTGCTTGCCGCAACGCTGGGGATGGCCGCTATGACGGCGCACGCCGGAGCCGCTGAGCTCTTACGCGTCGCCGGCATCGGGCACGGTCCGGGCTACCACGCCACGGGCGGTTGCCAGACATGCGCCCAGGGCGGACCGGTCGGACCGGGCACCGGCTACGGCGGTTACGCCGGATGCTGCGGAGCGGATTACCCACAGCAGTGTTGCGATGATGTTTGGGCCGGCTACTGCGACGAGCCGCGCTGCCATTTTTGGCAACGCCTGCACGCCCGGTTGACGACCGACCGGAGTTGCGGCGCCGCTGGCAATACCTGTTGCCAGCCCGAGTACGGCTGCAACGCGATCGGCAAGTTGCTGCAGAAATCCGATTGCTGCGTCGAGGAAGAGGCCAGTTGCGAAGCGGAAGTCGAATGCTGCGATCCTTGCCAAAAAGGCAAGTTGTTCAAATTCCCCAGCTTAGGCTTGTTCAAGAAGTGCGACTCCGGCTGTGAAGCGCCGGTTTGCGAACCTTCGTGTGAAGCGGAAGCGACCGAATGCAGCGCGCCTTGCTGCAAGCACAAGGGCATCTTCGGGTGGCTGCGCCGCGCCTGTGGCAG
>JAWXBP010000207.1 GCA_034440135.1 Planctomycetia bacterium | reverse complement strand
GCTCCACGTCCGTTACCAATCCCACGGTCTGAAACGACCCCCGGTCGCTCAGCTTAATGACCGTCGAAGGGTTGATGTCGGCACAAACCACCTTCACCCACGCCGGCAGCAAGTTCCCGACGGCGATCGAGTGCAGCGTAGTCGCGATCATCAGGCAAAACGTGACGCCGCGGATTTTTTTGCGCATCTCTTGTTGCGCGACGAGCACGTCGGTAATCACATCCGGCAACGGACCGTCGTCGCGGATGCTGCCGGCCAGCAGGAAGTCGACCCCCTGCCGGACGCATTCGTACATCACGCCGGAGGTGAGCAAGCCCGATTCAACCGCCTGGCGAATGCCGCCGGCGCGACGAATGCGATTGATCGCCCGCAGGTGATGCTCATGCCCGGATTCGGCCACGTCGCCGCGATCGAGATGTACGCCCAGGCTCGTGCCAAACAGCGCCTGTTCGATATCGTGCGTCGCGAGCGCGTTGCCTGCGAAGAGAATATCGACATACCCGGAGCGAATCAGCCACCCCAGATGTTCTCCACTCCCAGTGTGGACAATCGCGGGGCCCCCAACGATCAACGTCCTGCCGTGCGTGCGCTTCGCTTCAAACAGATCACGTGCAATCTCCCGAATCGCCACGCCTTTCGGCTTCTCAGAACTCACCGCGCTCTGCATAAACTCAAACCCGCGCTCGTTCCGTTCCCGCTCCGGCGGAAAACAACGCACGCCCGCATGCCCGACGACCATCGGGTCGCCAAGTCGCACCTCGGTCATCGGCACGCACCGGCCCTTCCCATCCTCGATCACCACGCCGCAGTCCATCTCCTGATCGCCGACTTCGATCCAATGCCCGTTCAGTCGAATTTCGGTGCGTTGATTCGTCGTACTATAAAACCCCTCGGGAAACGCGCCGGCGATGTCGGCCGCCACGATCTCGCAATCGTGCTGCGACGTGGCCACCGCGCCGTGGTCTTGCGCTTGCGCGAGAATCTCCGCCAGCAATTCCGGCGTCTTGGCGCGAATCTCTACCAGCGCATGGCTCGGGTCGTGCCGCTGCTGGCCGATCTGAATCCGCTTGATTTTGAACGCCCCGCCCCGGCTGGTGATCTGGTCGAGAATCTTCGGCAGAATCAGACTGTCGATAATATGCCCGCGGACCTCGATGTCCTCGAAGAAGTCGAGCTGCTCCGTGGAAGCGCGAATCACATCTTGCATGGCTGCCTCGCGGACAGTTGGTTCGTGAATGCTGCAGCCACAGTCTCCTTTCGCTCCGCGAAAGGTCCGAAGCCTTTCGCGGAGCGAAAGGAGACTGTGGTCGACTGACGTAAGTTGTTGAGCCCAAGCGACTTCACAATGCGGCCCGGAAATCCTATACTGAGGGCTTCCAAGCGCACAATCATCACGGCAAACGCCGTCCGACCCCGTCACGCAAGTATATGAGCGAGCAGGAAAAATCGAGCAAGTGGGATTCCCTGGCGTCACTTTTGGGGATCGCTCCGCCCTCCCCCACGCCGATCGAGCCGGCGCAACCGCCCCGACCGGCCCCGACTCCGCCGCCGGCCCCAAGTCGGTCTTCGGCCAGCACGCCGGCCGCGCGTCCCAAATCGAGCTGGTCGGACGTCGCCTCGGAATTGGGCCTGCCAGCCCCGCCCAAGGCGCCGCCCCGTCCGACGCCTCCACCGCAGCCAGTCGCCGAAGCGCCGGCATCGCCCGCCGAAACG
Organism: Planctomycetia bacterium; assembly: GCA_034440135.1. Classification (NCBI taxonomy): domain Bacteria; kingdom Pseudomonadati; phylum Planctomycetota; class Planctomycetia; species Planctomycetia bacterium. Next base: position 5,679 of record JAWXBP010000207.1, on the reverse strand, counting down.
ACTCCTCCGCCCGCAAAACCGGCTTCGCGAAGCTTGCCGCCGCCGCGCCGTGAGCGCGCCTTGTCGCCGCTCAAAGCGGACGACCTGGAATTCTTTACCGACGTTCCCGACCTGCCCGAAGTGCCGATCGTTTCGCACGTCGAGGAAATCGCCGAAGGCGAAGACGCTGACGAATCCGGTCCCCCGCGCAGCAGTGAGGGCGGCGAGTCCGGCGAACGGGGCGAGTCCGGTGAACAACGGCGCGGTCGCCGCCGCCGACGTGGCGGCCGAGGCGGTCGTGACCGGGAAGAACAGCCACGCGATCGCGCGCCCCGGCCGGATCGCCCAGAACGGACGAGCGGACCGCGACCGGAACGCGAAAGCGGGCCACGTCCGGAACGCGATAGCGGACCTCGACCTGAGCGGGCTAGCGAGCCGCGCCCGGAACGTGCAGATCGAGATAGCGGACCGCGACCGGCACGAGTAGAGCGGGATCGCCGGCCCAGGTCGCGCGCACCGGAACCGGTTTCGGATGCACCCGTCTCGGATTCGTTTCCGCGCGATCTGGATGACGACCTGGACTTCGACATTCGCAGTGAGATTGATACCGAACTGGATGATCCCTCGCTCGTCGAGTCCGACGCCGCCGATGGCAATGGCGCCGGCGAGGACGCCCCGGAGAAACGTCGTCGTCGCCGACGCCGTCGCGGGTCCGGCCGGAAAAGCCGCGAAGGCGCCGCCGCGACCGATCCAGCAACTGACGAGGCCGCTCCGGCGCGCCCGCGACGCCCCGCACGCAGCGAGCGCGAGGACAAGGTCGTTGAATCCAACGAAGAATCATCCGCCTTCGAGCAGGATGACGAAGACGAATTGGCACTCGCCGGAGTTGACGACGATCACGATGATGAGGATCGCGCCAAACACCGCGCCATCCCGAGCTGGCAAGACGCCATCGGCATGATCGTCACCGCCAACATCGAAGCCCGCTCAAAACGTCCAGCATCGGCTGCCGGCGCCCCACGCGGCCGTGCCCGCGGCGGCCGTGGCGGACGAGGACGACCGCGCGGAAAGTAAATCGAATGACGAATTCCTAAATTCGAATGACGAATCAAATCCGAATTACTGAATGTCGAATGTCGAATGGCGTGTAGGCGCTAACCTCGCCTCGTTCGACATTTTAGAATTCAAATTTGATTCGACATTCAAATTTAGAAATTCAGTTCCCCCTATTTCCTTCCCCGATGCAGCCCCTGATCGATCGCCACGGCGGCGATGATGATCGCGCCGATCAGCAGCTTCTGCACCGGATTGCTCATCCCCGCGTAGACGCAGCCGCTGCGGAGCGTGGTCATTGTCAGTGCGCCGATGATCGAGCCCAGGATACTGCCGCGTCCGCCGCTCAGGCTGCCGCCGCCGATCACCACCGCCGCGATCATGTCCAACTCCAGCCCTTCGCCGCTCGTGGGATTACCCTGGGCGCTCAGATTATTGAAATCGAAGATGCCGGCCAGTGCCATAAACACGCCGCCAAGGGCGTAAATCGCAATCTTCATCCGCGGCACGTGTATGCCGCACAGCCGGGCAGTAGGCTCGTTCGATCCGATCGCGAACACGTAGCGCCCAAATACCGTGTAGCGCATCACCGCGGCGAGCAGGATTCCCAACAGCACTACAATCCAGACGCCGTAACAAACGAGTTGCCAGGGCGACGTCGGTGCGTCGAGCAAGGTCGTCAGCCAGTCCGGCACGTGATCGCCGACCACCATCACTTTCTTCTGGTCCGCCAGCCATTCGGCCATCCCGCGATAGATCAGCATCGCGCCGAGCGTCACGATAAACGGGACCAAGCGCAGCCCCGTGATCAACACGCCATTCAACGCCCCGGCGGCCGCGCCGGCCAGTAACACGAAGAACACCGCCAACGTGACGGGCAATCGATCAAGCGCCAGCGCCTGCCAGGACGCGGCGATGCGTGGGTAATCGTCCAGGCAAGCCGGCACTTCGCGACGCAATAGCACGGCCAACAGCACGCTGGTGAGCGCAATCATCGACCCCGCGGAAAGATCGATGCCGCCGGAAACGATAATCACCGTCATGCCCAGCGCGCCCACGCCCACGATCGCCGTTTGCTTGGCGATAAGTTGCAATTGATGCGTCTTGAGAAACGGATTGTCCGGCTTCCAAATCAAGTGATACGTCTGAATCACGCTCAGCACGACCAGCAATCCGACGAACGGCGCCAGAAAACTCCACGCCCGCGACGCGAGCGCTTGCGCCGTCCGCGCGCCGAAGGAACCCAGTGTGCGTTGCTCGAGATTCATGCTACGTACGCCGCAGAAAAGTTAGATGTGGGGTGCCACTGGCGGCTCGTCCGCCAGTGCTGGGATAGGGCCGACAGCGAAACCAATACCGCACTGGCGGACAAGCAGCCAGTGGCGCCCGTCGCTTAGTTTCTTCTGCCACCGCACTAAGTCACCGCGATGTCGCGCCCCGTGGCGCAATGCATAATACTCTCGGCGTTCCAGGCGTCCGCCGCACGAACTTCGCGCAAACGACCGCGGCACATCACGCCGATCCGATCGCAGACGTTCAGCAGTTCCGGCAGATACGAACTGACCATGATGATCGCTTTGCCGCTTGACGCCAACTCCCCGAGCAGCCGATAAACCTGCGCTTTGGCGCCAATATCGATCCCCCGCGTCGGTTCGTCCAACAGCAGCACGTCCGCCTGTTGATGCAGCAGCCGGGCGATGGCCACCTTCTGCTGATTGCCGCCGGAAAGTTGCTCCACCGCCTGCCGCGGCCCCCAAGCTTTGCAATCCAACCGCCGCATCCAGCCGGCGACGTCCCGCTCCCGGGCCCGGAGATTCAGCCAACCAAACCGCGAAAAAGGCGACAATTTTGACAATGTCAGGTTGTCCGCGATCGACAGCCCCACGGCGAGTCCTTCCGATTTGCGGTCCTCGCTCACCAGGCCGACGCCCCGCGCAATGCTATCCCCCGCGGTCCCGCGCAGTTGACCGAGGCGGACGAGGCGCACGCGTCCCGCGCGAATCGGCTCCAAACCATACAGGCAGCGCACCAATTCGCTGCGCCCGGCGCCCACCAGTCCCGCGAGTCCAAATACTTCACCGGCGCGGAGCTCGAAGTCGACGCCGCGCGGCGATTCCCGGCCGCTAAGACCTTTGACCTCCAACACAACGTCGCCTGGTTTTCTCGTTGCATTCGGAAACAACTCTTCCAACTGGCGTCCCACCATCGCGCGGACGATCGCGTCGAGCGTGGTGTCGCGCAAATCGCCGTTGGCCGCGACACGGCCGTCGCGCAGCACCGTGTAACGATCGCTGACCGACGCGACCTCTTCCAGAAAATGGCTGATATACACAATCGCCATGCCGGACGTGCGCAACTCGCGAATCACTTCGAACAGCCGGCGCGTATCATCTTCGGTCAACGAACTCGTCGGCTCGTCAAAAACCATCACCCGGGCTTCGGAGACCAACGCGCGGGCAATCTCCACGAGCTGCTGCTGCGCGATCGGCAAACTCGCCACGGGAATGTCCAGCGGCAACTCCGCTTGCCCCAGTCGCGCGAGCGCCGCGCGCGCCAGCCGGCGATGTTCGGCAGCGTTCACGACGCCAAACCGTCGCAGCTCGCGCCCCAGCAGGATGTTCGCTTCCACGGAGAGATGCGGCGCGAGGCTCAACTCCTGATGAATCATCGCCACGCCGGCCTGCCGCGCCGCCGCGGGTCCATTCGGGGCGTACGTCCGGCCGTCGAGCGCCATCGCCCCCGCGTCCGGCGCATGAATCCCGGCCAGCACCTTCATCAACGTCGATTTGCCAGCGCCGTTCTCACCAATCAGCGCATGCACTTCGCCGGCATTCACCGAAAGCGAAACATCCGCCAGCGCCTGCGTCCCCCCAAATCGCTTCGCAACGCCGGACATCGAGAATCGAGGCGAGGTCATAGCAATCGGTGATTACAATTTGGCCCGCGAAACACGCGAAATGACGCGAAAGTGAGAATTGAAAGTATGTCGACGGAATTCACGGAAAAACACGGAAGGGGAGTTGGTGAAGATTGGAAATATCGAGCCACGATCACGGTCGTTCACAGAACCAGTCGACAAATGCACAAGGAACGGGTCTCTCAACCTTTTCGTGTGTTCCGTGAGTCGTTCTCTCTGGACTCCCCTTTCGCGTCATTTCGCGTGTTTCGCCGGCAACTCCTATTTGGAAGCTTCCGGCTCCAACAGCTTCCGCACTTCCGGGGCGCGGCAGTTCTCCGTCGTCGCCAGCAACTCGCCGGTTTCCACGCGCGCCGACACTTCGCGGCCTTGCAGTTTGTCGCGCATCAATTTCACGGATTCGTAGCCCATCTTCACCGGGTCTTGCAGAATCGTGGCGTGCAAGTCTCCCTTTTCCAGGCCGTCGATTAACTTCGCCCCAGCGTCGAAACCGACGAGTTTGACCTTGCCCGCGAGGCCGCGCGGGTCGCGACGCAGCGCCGTCAACATGCCGGCGGCCGTGGATTCGTTGGGACAGAAGATACCGTCGACCGCGTCGCCATGGTTGAAAAGAATCTGCTCGCCAAGCGCAATCGCCTTGTCTTCTCCGGCGCCGGCATAGTCGTCGAAGATAATCTTGATGTCAGGATGCTTCTTGAGCGCCTCCAGGAATCCCTGCTCGCGCTGTTCGGTGCTTTCCGAACTCAGGGCATAGCGCATCAACACGACTTCGCCCTTCCCGTCGAGCAATCGCGCCAATTCTTCGCCCGCCATCTGCCCGCCGTGGTGATTGTTGGTTGCGACGTAACTGACGATGCCATCGCTATTCGTCAATGCGGAGTCGAAGATCAGCACCTGAATGCCCGCCTTCATCGCCCCATCAAGCGGCTTGCGCAGCGCGTCGGCGTCGAGCGGCGCCACGCAGATGCCGTCATATCCGTCGGCGACGAAATTTTCGATCATCGAAATCTGATCGTTCAAATCCGCTTCCGACAACGGCCCCTTCCAGGTGACTTCGACGTCGTTGAATTCCGCTTCCGCGCGCCGCGCGCCGGCTTCGACCGATTTCCAGAATTCATGCGACGCCCCCTTCGGAATCATGGCGATGCGCAGCTTCTTGGCCGTGTCCCCGGAGCCGGAGGTCGCATTGTTTGTCGACGTGGGGCTGCCGCAACCGCAGGCCATCAGCAGCGCAACGGCGCACACCGAGAAGAGGCTCGAACGCATGACAAATTCCGTGAAGGTGTGGGGATGGCGCGAACCGGCGGAACGCTGAACAGCGACGCCGCACAGGCTGCCGCAATCACGCGAAAAAGCAGTGACTCTCGGCACGGTCGAGCATACAAGCCACGCCAAGCGGAAACAAGCTGCCGCGCGGATCTGTGAACCCATCCGCCACACTAGCCCGTAGCGCCAGCGAGGGAGAGACGACGTTGCTGAGTGCGAGCGGCTCAAACTCGCAATGACGTCGATTCACCCTCGCTTGCGCTGGAGGCTGAACGACATACCAAAAAAAGCAGGCCACGCGAAAATCGCGTGGCCTGCGTGCTATACAAGTTCAGCGTTGCCACGGTCGCGAATTAACCCGACCAAGCACAGCCGTCGCGAATTAACGCGACCAGCCACCGCCGCCTCCGCGGCCGCCGCCACCACCACCGTAGCCGCCGCCTCCGCGGCCGCCACCACCACCG
>JAWXBP010000206.1 GCA_034440135.1 Planctomycetia bacterium | reverse complement strand
CGCGGGAATGACGCTGGAGCGCTGGTACCATCGCGCCGCGATCGTTGTCTGGCCTAGGGAATACCATTTTCGAGTCCTGTGCGGCGCCGGCGCCGGCGCGGCGATCGCAGGCTTGAATACGATGGTGATCGCATGGCGAAAGGCGCGCCAGCCCGATCAAGAGGTGCAGAGGGAATTGTGCGTGCAGTTTGCCGGAGCGATCATCGACGCCTGGTCGCCAAACGAGTACAGGCATTCATGCTACGCTCAAGACCGATCTGATCGGGGACTTTTACCGCGCTTGCTTCAGGAGTTGAACGCGGCTGAGCTGGTCTGCCGATTCCTGGCCCAGGTAATGCCTCGGGACAGCGAAGTTCAACTCGACAAGTCGTTTGCCGCATTTGGCCGAAAACACGGCTGGGAGCCGTTTTCGCGGAGTTTAATCGGCCTGTTCGAAACATCCTCGGTGGAAACGATCCAGCGGAATGCAGCGCTGTTGATGTCGCTGTGTCTCGATCGCGCCAAAGACGCGGAACGCGACCAGCTTTGCCGGCGATTGGCGGAACTCTCCGTAGCCGCACTGGAGCGGATGGATCGCAACACGCCAAAGCACGATTGGCGAGCGGGGCAGATCGACCGCGCGGAATTGCTCGCCACGCTGGTCAAATCGGTCGTCGCCGTTCAGGCCGAGACGACGCTGGCCCGACTGATCGATCATACGCTCGCGACCTCCGACAAGTATGCTCTGACCGACGTGCATCTGAAAGCGCTGTTCTCATTGGAATCCTGGCTCCCCGGCAAACTCGGCCGATTGGAGTCGACGATCGCACGCTGGCTGGCCCATTGCCGAACGGAACTGGAGCAGCGCACGGCACAAGCGCCCGCGCTGCCGGCCGATTTTCGTCGAGGGGCGAAGCTCTCTTGCACTTGTGGCGACTGCCGGGAGTTGAGCCAGTTCCTGGATGATTCGCGCGCGTCGGTCCATCACTTCCCCAGGGCGAAGGATCGTCGCCAGCACCTGCACCAAGTCATCGACGCGTGCGGCTGCGACCTGACCCACGCTACGACGCGCCAGGGCCGACCCTTCACGCTGGTCTGCACCAAGACCACCGCGTCGTACGAGAAAGCTTGCCTGGTGCACGCCAGAGACCGGGCAAACTTGCGGCGGTTGCAAGTGATTGAAGCGAAAACCAAGCGGTTAACCAAGAGTTGAAACCATGGCGCCAGCCTGAAGCCCCGAACTGAACACCGCCGCCTGTTTTCAACAGGACGTGTACCGCAATCCAAGGAGGCAGTATGACTGAACATCGTCGAGGGGCACGTTCTGGAGCAGCAAGTCGGTAGCCGCGCAGCTGCGGAATGAGTGGGGCGAAATCAGCGTCGGTAGTCCAGCAGCCTGAAGTCGGCGATTGACCATGCGGCAGATGTCCACGCCACTCATGCCTGCGCTAGAAAGCTGTCGGAGGCGGCCGGCGGCAGTGCGGAACATCGGGCTCTCCATCGGTGCAGCGCCCAATCCGCCGGCAAAGACATAATCCTGCAAGAACTGCTGCAAGTCGTGTCGCACGGGGATCGCACGGGCCTTGCCCCCTTTTTCGGCGAACCTCAGGACGAGTTTCGAGCCGTCGGGAATGAGGTCAGCGATCCGCAGCTTGGCAACGGCGCCGGCACGTGCGGCAGTGTAAATCAAAACGGCGATCACCGCTTGGTCACGGAGGTCGATGACGGAACAGATCGAGATCGATCGCAGGAGGACGCGGCATTGCTCGACGGAGATTTCGGGCGTCTTGCCCTCGATCGCCGAGTAGCGTTCGGTGCGGACCGAGAGCGCCGGGTTGAGGACCACGACGTGCCGTTGAACGAGCACGTCGAAGAACGACCGAATCGCGGCCAAATGGAGCTTTTTTGTGGGGATGCTGAAGGTCAAGCCGTCGAAGTACATCCCGACCATCCCCGGTGAAATGCGGGCGATTTCTGCGTTTCGGGCGTCGCACCAAGCGAGGAATCGTCGCACCGCCAGCAGGTAGGCCGCGCGCGTGTGAGGATTGCGGAGTTTGCCGAGGAAGAGCTCCTCCCACGCGAACGACGCGGCTGGTCCAGCGCGGTCGAGGCAAGCCGGGATTGGTCCAATTAGAGACGCGGGACTTTGATTGTTATCGATCGCTATTAAAGAATTCATCCCAGACCTCCAATTCCCAACCCACTTTGCGGCCTATCGAAATACGATCACCGAGATGCCAAGCGCGGCGTCCTTCCAGCGGCGGTCGCCAGTGACGACCTTGGCCTTGCTTTCGATGCCCAGTGCCAGGCACGCCCGATCCGCAAAGGATAGGCCGAATTGTCGGCCCGCGGACCAGAGTTCGGCGGTCCGCACGGCCGAGCGATCATCGAAGGGAATGACGCTCAGCGCGAAGTTTTCCAAGTGAAAGCGGGCCAACTGCAAGTCACTGCCGCGCTCGACGGCCTTCTTGAGGACTTCGGAATAGTTGACGGCGGAGATCGCCCCGCCGACCAGGTAGCGTCGCGCCTTCTCATGCCCTGAGTAGTTGCAAGACGACGCGATTGTTGTTGTGCCTATGCGCCAATTTCCGTTACTAGGAGGGCTTCGGCGTTCACGCATCTCCTGAGCTTTCGGCGTCGGCTGCTGCCCGGTCCTCGAGCGTGTGTCAGAGCTGTCCTTCCGAAGCCTGCCTGTGTAGCTCAGGGCATGCCTGCCCGACCAAACCGTAAGTTGTCGCCCGCCATATCACTTGCCAAATGGTTAGGTTTTTAAAGGAACCTGCTAGCCGACACGACGCTGGATCCTGATTAGGACTTACAGTATGCTGCTTCCAAGAGTCAATGAATCACTGATTGACGCTCGTCGGGAGATCACCATGGGCATTGCGTCGCGGGGCCGTCATGTCAATGCCTTCGACTATGGCTTAGTTATACCGCGGGTCGAACAGCTTGAAGCACGGTTGTTGCTAAGCGGCGTCAGCGGAATGCTGTATCTCGATGCCAACGAGAACGGGCGATTCGATGTCGGCGAGACCGGTCTGGCAGGACAAGTCGTCTACCTTGACTACGACGGTGACGAGATCCACGACCCGGTCCTCGAACCTGACGCCATGACGCGCAGTGACGATCCGGCCACTCCCGGCATCGACGAAACCGGACGCTACGAGTTGACCGGACTGACCGCAGGCGCGTACGTCGTCCGCGCGGCAGGAAACGCCGCTTTGATGCAGACCTCGCCCGTGGGAAACCGTCTCACGACGACTTCCATTCCGATGCCGGGCATGCCCGCGGACTCGGCTCCGGTGGACTTCGATCACAACGGCGATCTCGACCTCGCCGTCGCGGAGAGCGAATACGTGAGAATCTTGCGGAACAACGGCCAAGGTGCGTTTACCGTCATTCCGGACGTAGTTGCGGACGGCGTCCAAGCTGGGGTGTCGTCGATCATCGCCGAGAATTTCGATGGGCAACCGGGAACGGATCTGGTCGTGGCGAACAGGTATTCGCAAAGTCTGTCCGTTTTCTACAGTGACAGGGCCTGGTTTTTCGGGACGAGCAATCTTTCCTTGCCGTGTGATCCGTTCGACGTCGTCGCGGGCGATTGGAATGACGACGGCAGCCTGGATTTGGCGGCGGCTTGCTGGAATCAGAGCGACATTTTTCTGTTTTACAACAACAGGTCCGGCGGCTTCGGCCCGGCCGTCCCTCTTTCGATTCCTGCGCCGGCGACTGCCTTGGCGTCCGGCCGCTTCAATCAAGATGCATGGAGCGATCTCGCGGTCGTGAACACCAATGCAGGCAACGTGTCGGTCTTAATGAATCTGGGCAACGGCGGCTTTGCGATGCCGTTAGTTTACAACACTGGCCGACTGCCGTCCGCCGTCGTGGCGGCCGATCTGGACGGCGACGTGGATTTGGATTTGGCGGTCAGCAATTCGGCCGATAACAGCGTGACTTTGCTGCGAAACGACGGCGATGGCTTTTCGAATGCGGGCGTCGTCGAACTCGCGGGCAAGGGACCCAGGTCCATCGCGGCCGCCGATCTGGAGCGCGACGGCGATTTGGACCTGTTGGTCGGCAACGTGAAATCCCAAGATTTGGCCGTGTTGCGGAACCGTGGGGAACTAGAGTTCGGCACGGCGGAGTAGTACGCCGCGGGGGAGATTCCCAAAATCGAAACCTTGAGCGTCACGGCCGCTGATTTCAACGGTGATCAGGTCGCCGACCTGGCGGTGGCCAATGAGGCGGCCTATCGAATGACGATCATGTTGAATGAAATCGTACCGGCGGGGCGCGTCGTGCAATTGGCGAGCGATCAAGACCTGGGCGATCAGAACTTTGGCTTCTCCCTGTTGGTCCCGGGCGATACCAACGCGGATTACGTCGTCAACGTGCAGGACCTGAACGCAGTTCGCAACAACTTCGGCAGTTCAGGCGACAATGTCGGCGGCGACGCCAACCTCGACTGGCGCGTCGACATCAAAGACCTGAACCTTGTGCGCAACAATTTTGGCGCATCGCAATCCTCCACGCCGGCCGCGACAACGCCCCCGCCGATCGTTGCGCCGTCCGCAACCGTTGAACGGTCGCGAGCCATGGCCCACGATGGCCAGGCGCGACGGGCTACGCCCGCTTTGATCGATCTACGCGCTGCGGATGTGTTGTTTGGGCGGATGCTGGACGTTCTGGCGGAAGTCCGCCGTGACAAGTCGTCCCGGCGGCGATAAATGCCAGTAAAGCACTCCCGATTTCTGCGTGCGCTTGGGGAAACATGCCCCGGCAAGGCGCGGGAAAAACGTGGCGAGTGCATTGCCGCGTTGTTATGCTGAGCGTCGCGATTCCGCCGCGCACGGTTCCATCCAGGACGCGTTGCGCTTCAATATTCTGGAGGGCGGCATGATGGACAGATCGTTCCGACCGCGCGTAAAAAGAAACTCGCGACGCCTGCGACCGGCGCTAGGAACGGTTCGCGGCAAAAACTTGATAGGCTCGACGAGTCGCTGGTTGGAAGTGTTGGAATCGCGCTGTTTGCTCAGCGCGGGCGGCTCCAGTTGGTACAACGCGACTTCAGCCGATTGGTTCGGCGAGGTCGGCTCTGGCGCGGCGAGTTTGCAAAGCACGGCGACTCCCGCGGCGAAAGGCTATTGGATCGTGCGCCTCACGGAAGCTGGCGGGACGTCCGGCCGGGGCGGCCGCGCTGCTCAACAACGCGGAGACGCAGCTGAACGTGATTCACGGCCTAGGCATGCCGGGCCAGATCTTGGTGAGCTCGACGGCCCGCGCGGCGGACGTGGAAGCCGCGCTCGGCGCGAATCCCCATGTCTTGCGCTTCGCGCCGGACCTCCCGGTCTTCGCCGCGGCGACGCCCAATGACGAGGAATTCCCGAAGCAATTCTCGCTGCACTTTCCTGATCCGCCGCCGCCGGGCATGGGGTGGTGGGCGAAGGACGCCGACATCGACGCTCCCGAAGCGTGGGAAATCCAAACGGGAGACCCGTCGGTCGTCGTGGCGGTGCTCGATACCGGCATCTACTTCGAGCATCCCGACTTCGGGGACAAGGACGTGCCGAACGGTTGGAACATCTGGACAAATCCCCTCGACCTGCCCGGCAACGGCGATGAGGACGGCAACGGATTCGTGGACGATCACCTCGGCTATGACTTCTGCGATGACGGTGCAGACGATGAGTGCGCTCCGGACAACGACCCGTCCGACGAGCATTCGGGCAGCCACGGCACGCTGGTTTCCGGCATCATCGGAGCTCGCGGGAACAACGAGCAAGGCGTGGCGGGGATCGCCTGGAATACTTCGCTGATGGCGCTCAAGACGCTGAACAGCAAAGGCGAGAGCATGATTCACGCCACGATCAGCGCGATCCAATATGCGACTCACAAGAAAGTGACGAACCAAGCGAACGTCCGCGTGATCAACATGAGCCTGACGATCCCGCAAGGCAACGCGAAGGAGATGGCCGAACTTTACGGGGCGATCAAAGCCGCCGGCGACGCCGGCATTCTCGTCGTGGCCGCCGCGGGTCAGAATAACCAGGGCGTCAATATCGACGATGCGCCGATTTACCCCGCCGCGTTCGATCTGGACAATCTTCTCGTCGTGGCTGCTTCCGACGCGGCGGACGGGCTGTGGTATCGAAGCAACTACGGCGCGGCAAGCGTGGACTTAGCCGCGCCGGGCGTGTCGATTCAGGGACTCGATCGCTATGACGGCACCAAGCCAGGGTTGGGGACAAGCTTCGCGGCCCCGCAGGTCTCCGGCGTGGCGGCGCTGTATTGGAGCGAGTTCCAGGACGCCACGGTCGCGGAAGTCCGCGCGGCGATCCTCGCCGGCGTCGACAAACTGCCCGGCTTCGACGGCAAAGTCGCCTCCGGCGGGCGCTTGAACGCCCGGCGCACGCTCGAAGCCGACTTCGTCCCGCCCGTGGCGCGGCTGATCTCCGCGCCAGATATTTCAACGCCAGGCGTCTCCACGCTAGACATCGAGGTAGTTTATGAGGACACGAGTTTTGTGCGTTACCTCTCACTCGACACCAACGACATTGCCATTCGCGCCGCCGGCCAAACGAATGCGCGCTTCGCAGTAACATCGCGAAGCGCCGATGCAATTGAAAATGGTTCTCCTCGCCGAGTCACTTACCGAGTCACTGCGCCGTCTGGCGGATGGAATTATGCTGACAGCGGGCGATATGACATTTATGTTCGTCGTGAAGAAGTATTGGATGAATTTGACAATGCGATTGATGATACGTATCTGGGCACTTTCGATGTGTGGCTGAGCGACGCACCGAATGACACATTTGTTGTGAATACCGCGGACGATTCAGTGGACGCAGCGCCCGGCGACGGTTTCGCGTTGGACTCACAAGGTCAGACGAGCCTGAGGGCGGCCATTCAAGAGGCCAATACGCGGGACACGAGCACTACAATTTACCTGCCACACGGCGCCTACTCACTCAGCCGCACCGGGTCGGACGAAGACTTCGCGGCCACTGGCGATCTGGACATCCGTGCGTCAATTACGCTGATCGGCGCAAGTGCGAAGGGCACCATTGTTGATGCTGCCAATTTGGATCGCGTGCTGGATATTCACCTTCCAGGTCGATTGCAAATCTCCAAACTCACCCTGACTGGCGGCAGAATTGGTCTGGAACGCGGCGGCGGAGGTGCAGTTCGCAACGCTTCTGACTTCGACGCGGACGAGATCACAGTACGAGATAATCGAGCAGAACTGGGAGGCGGCATCTATTTTGTTGACGGAGGTCGAGGGAGCATCCGCCACAGTGCCGTTATCAACAACTTCGGTAGCAGCGGCGGCGGCGTTTCGTGCTACAGAGCTCCTGATTTGCCGCCACAAACACGGACCGGCCTGGTAACGCTGAGTGATAGCACTGTTTCTGGCAATACTGCGACATCGAGCGCTGGGGGAGTAGACGCTGGCGACGGTTGCACGACTATCATCACCAGTAGCACGATTGCATTCAACTCCGCGCCCACGGCTGGCGGTGTCAAATCAGGCTGGGAGGGCGAAAGCGAAATCGGTGGAACATTGGTCGTCGGCAACGGTGATTCCCCCGACCTATGGGGAAGCAACATGCGGTCGCTCGGTTTCAACATGTTTGGCTGGTATGAGGAGGACGGGCTTGGTGAAATTCGTCTCGAACCTACTGACCAAGTCTATTTTGGCATCCATTTTTCGCTGCAGCCTCTTTCCCCGCGCAAGATCGCCAAGCGCGGCGCGTGCCGAAGGCCCGAGCCTGCCTAAGAAAAGAACTGTCGCTCACTGCGTGGCGTCGTCGCCGAGGGCCTTTCGCAACGCGGCAACCGACGCAGGCGTGTCGAATTCACCAAGTCGAAGTGTCGCACCAACTCTGCCGGTGCCAACTGAAGAATTACTCATTACCTCACCGAGTTTTTGGTATGGCTGAGTCACCGAGGGCGGCGATCTCTTGCTTGCTGACAATTTCACCAGCACGCAGCCTTAGATTCACGGAATCGGACACTTCCGCTCGTGCGAACGGAAGCTGCAATTACTTAAGTAGGCGGCACGCACAAACTCAGCATCGCCGAACCACTTTGTCTGGCCAGCAAACACGCTCCGCGCGACCGATCGGCCCGCGTCCGAGCCCACCCGTCAACAGCTTGTCGTGAACGTACGTGAACAGTTGCCCGTCGCTGCTGATCGTGTCCGACGTGACGCCGGATGCCACGTGCATTGCTACCCGAGAACTGTCGAAGAAGTCGCTGGTTGCGGACCTGCGCCGTGGTCCATGACAAATCGCAAAGCAACAGCACAGCGACAGCACTCATCGAACGAATCCATAGTACGTTCACGCTTGCGAAGAAAACGGCTCCAGGCCCGCAATCGAATTCAGGCCCACTAGAGCGCATCAAGGCTAAGTATAGCGGTAGCCGCAGTGGCGGAGGTAGTTACGGCATTCGGTGGCGGTGAATTGATGGAGGAGTTCGCCGCAGGCTT
>JAWXBP010000205.1 GCA_034440135.1 Planctomycetia bacterium | reverse complement strand
GCTCAGCGCCTTGTAATCGAGGTCCACCGGATTCTGCGTTGCCAGGAGCAAGCCGACGCCGAACGCACGTGCCTGTTTGATCAAGGTCATCAGCGGCAACTTGGTCGGCGGATTGGCGGGGTAGGGGGGCAAGTAGCCGAACACTTCGTCGAAGTAGACGATGGCGCGCAGGTTGCTCGTGCCGGGCTGCTTGCGGGTCCAGCTCAGCACCTCTTCCAGTAGTAGAGTCAAGAAGAACATGCGCTGGCTGTCTTCGAGATGGGCAAGGTAAAAGATGATCTGTCTGGGCTTCGTGCCGCCGGACATCAGCTTGGTCAGGTCGAGCGGTTCGCCGGCGATCCAGGTGGAGAAGCTGGGAGCCGCCAGGATGTTATTGAGCGCGACCGCCAGCTTGAGCCGATCTTTCTCGGGGTAGAACGTGTCCATGTCAAACGCGCCGATCGTGTTCATCGGCGGCACTTGAATCGACATGATGAGCTTCGGCAAATCGAGGTCTTGGCCCTTCGTCCAGAAGTGCAACAACATTTGCGCGATCAGAATGTGCTCGCGCGACTGCACTGGATCGGCGCTGATGCCGGTCAATCCCAGCAAAGCGGTGGTTGTGCTTTCAATCTTTTGGTTCAACTCCTCGCGCGGCACGCTGCGCGGTGCGGTCCCATCCAAGGAAGGCGGAGTCTTGGGAGCAGCGAACGTCCCCAAAATCGACAGCGGCAAACCCGCTTCGCTCCCCGGCGTGTAGATGCGCTGCTCGGTGGCGTCCTTCAAGAGCTTGATCCGCTCCGGCGTTTGGCCCCAGTCTGCCAGACCCTTCCGCCATTTGTCGGACATTTGTTGGGCGTATTCCTTCATCGGCAATCCCTTGAGCCGAGCGTCTTCAGGATTGATCCACTTCTCGAAGTCGTCGGGCTTGAGGTCTTCGAACTGAAGCAGCAGATTGACGAGGTCTCCCTTCAAATCGATGATGATGCACGGAATGCCGTCGATCGCGGCCTCTTCGAGCAGGTTGACGCACAGCCCGGTCTTGCCCGAGCCGGTCATGCCCACGACGACGCCGTGCGTCGTCAGGTCGCGAGCTTCGTACATGACCGGCTTGTCGGTGGCTTTCTTCTGAGCAAGATCGTACTCCCGGCCCAGATAAAACGAAGCCGGCAACTCGATATTCTCGCCGATGTAGGTCGGCTTCGCGGGGACATCAGGCACGGTAGGCGCTCCCTGGGAATCATCATTCGCGATTTCGTGTCGTCAGGTGATAATATATGCTAGCCTCGATTTCCACGGAAGGGGATTCGCCTAACATTTGGCGTTGTTTCTGGCGGGAATTCGCGGGCATTTCTCCGTTTTGGCGTTTGTTGATTTTGGACCTGATAACGCAGTTTTCGTCTCGTTAGTTCGGTTCCGGCCGGCGCCTTGCTTTACAGGCCTTTTTCTATTTTGTCCGTTTTTCCCTTGATTTTGTTGCAGTCAAACCAACATCCGACATTTTTTCGATCAGCTGCTTGACAGCTGCACATTTTTTGTTGACAATCACACTCCATGAACATCAGTACCAAGGATGGCCTAACAGATCTTCAGGCCGCTCAGTTCTTCGCGGCGCCCGCTTCGCCGCCGCAACGTCAATATGAGGCGCTCCGCGCTTACTTCGTCGAACCGCTTTCCTCCGCCGAAGTTGCCCGGCGTTTTGGCTATTCGGCCGGCGCCTTTCGTGTGCTCTGTCATGAATTCCGACACGATGCCGACAAACGCTCAAGCTTTTTCGCGACGCCGCGCCCGGGGCCCAAGCAGGCACCTGTTCGCGACGTGGTGCGCGAACGCGCCGTTGCGTTGCGCAAACAATATCTGTCGGTCTATGACATTCAACGCGAACTCGCCGCCGAAGGCCACCCCATCAGCATTCACTCGTTGACGATCCTTTTGCAGGAGGAGGGCTTCGCGCGGTTGCCCCGGCGGCGCGATGACGAACGGCCCGAAACCGTTCGCGCGGACGCCGCCGCCATTGCCGATGTTCGTGCGCTCGATTTCACGCCGCGCACTTTTCGCACGCGCCTGGGCGGACTCTTCGTCTTCGTGCCGCTCATGCGCGAACTGCGTCTGCACGAAGTCCTCCGCCAGGCCAAGCTGCCCGGCAGCGCGATGATCCCCGCTGAGCAAGCGGTGCGCACCCTCTTGGCGCTCAAGCTCGTCGGCAAGGAACGCAAGAGCCACGTCATGGATCTCGTTTCCGATGACGGCATCGCGCTGTTCGCCGGCCTCAACGTCGTGCCCAAGCGATCGTACTTGGCGGCGTACAGTTCGTCGGTCGATGAGCGCGGCATCGAGCGGCTCATGGCCGCCTGGTTCAACGAGACGCCGCGCGCCGGCCTTGCGCACGGCGCTTCCATCGATCTCGATTTTCACACCGTGCCGACCAACAGCAGTGAAGAACCCCTGGAAAAACACTACGTTTCCAGGCGTTCGCGCAGTCAACAGGGCATGCTGACTTTCCTGGCACGCGACGCCGAGCAGCGCGTGCTGTGCTACGCGCACGCCGGCATCGCCAAGGCCGATCAAGCCGAAGAGATCATCCGCTTCGTCGATTATTGGCAACAGCACACCGGCGCCGTGCCGGCCGAACTGGTGTTCGATTCGAAGCTGACGACCTACGCGCAACTCGCCAAGCTCGACCAGCGCAAGATCCACTTCATCACGCTGCGTCGCCGCACGCGCAAGATGCTGGGCGACATTTGGAGCCGACCGGCCTCCGCTTGGCAACGCATCACGCTGCCGGCGCTGACGCGCTTGTTCCGCACGCCGAAGGTGCTTGACGAGCGCATTCAACTCAACGGCTACCCCGGCCCAATTCGACAAGTAACCGTGATCGACTTGGGCCATGAAGAGCCGACAATCCTGCTCACAAACAACACGAAAATCAGTTGCACCGCCCTGGTGACGCGCTACGCCCAACGCATGCTGATCGAGAACGGCATTGCCGAGGCGGTGCAATTTTTCCACCTGGATGCGTTGTCCTCGATGATCGGCCTGAAGGTGGACTTCGACCTGCAGATCACGCTGATGGCCAGTTCGCTGTACCGCCTGCTGGCGGAGAAAATCGGCGCCGGCTACGACCATGCCCAAGCGAAGAAGCTTTTTCGCAACCTGCTGGACGTTTCCGCGACGGTCGCGATCGAGAAAACACGTGTCGTCGTGACGCTCGACAAGCGAGCGCACAATCCGTTCTTGGTGAAATCGCGTCTGGCCGACATGCCGACGCCGATGCCGTGGTTCGGAAAAAAGACGATGCACCTCCAACTTGCTTGAATAAGTAAAAAAACGTATTGGTTGTTAGGCGAATCCCCTTCCGTGGAAATCGAGGCTAG
>JAWXBP010000204.1 GCA_034440135.1 Planctomycetia bacterium | reverse complement strand
GCGCTGAAGCAACAAAACACGAATGGAGTGCGCGGCCCGCCCTACGTCTCTCTTCTCCCCACCCTTCCCTCTGCGTCTCTGCGGTTCCAAACGACGTCCTCCCTCCATGGTGAATCCTCCGTTCACTCCAGCACGATCTTGTCCAAGTCAGGATGTTCCTTCGGGAACTGCGGGTTCATTTTTTCCATCGTCTCTAGCAACACGCGGCTGATCACCAGGTTGCGGCGCCATTTGCGGTCTGATGGCACGATGTGCCAAGGTGCGTGTTCGGTGTTGCAGTTCACCAGGGCGTTCTCGTAGGCCTTTTGATGCGCGTCCCACGTTTTTCGCATCTCGACGTCCGCGGGACTGAATTTCCAGCGCTTCTTGGGGTCGTCCAAGCGCGCGCGGAGTCGCTCGAGTTGCTCTTCCTTGCTGATGTGCAAAAAGAACTTGAGCACGGTCGTGCCCCCTTCGATCAGCATTCGTTCGAATTCATTGATCGCCTTATACCGCCGTTGGCATTCGTCCTGATCGATGAGCCCCAGCACCTTCACGACCACGACGTCTTCGTAGTGCGAGCGATTGAAGACGCCGATGTTACCGCGGCGCGGGACCGCGTGATGGATGCGCCACAGAAATCCGTGGTCCAGCTCTTCGATGCTCGGCTGCTTGAAACTGGTGATCTGAAAATTCTGCGGGTCGATCCCGGTGAGCACGTGCCGAATCACGCCGTCTTTGCCCGACGTGTCCATACCTTGAAGCACGATCAGCAGCGATCGCCGGTTCTCGGCGTACAAGCGATACGCCAGGTCGTCGAGCTTCGTGACGTTTTCCAGTAGCGCGGCCGGCGCGCTGTCCTTGTCGGCGTCCCCTTTGTAGCCAGGATCGAAATCGGCGAGCTTGAACTTGCTGCCAGGCTTCGGCGTGAGCGTTTGGGCCATGTCGGATGCTCTCCAGTGCAGGTGCGATGCGTTCGCATTCTAGTTGCTGGCGGACTCCTATACTAACCTGGCGCGCCAGCGAGGCGGAGTTAGGCGAGGGTTTTCAGCGCCCTGGCGCGCCGGCTTGCGAAGTCGTCTCCCCCTCGCTGGCGCTTCCGGTTAGTGTGGGTTTGAGTGCTATAATTCCACCAGGGCGCCTGGCAGTGAAACCCGGAACCCGGACTTCCTGATGTTACGGTTTGGTTTAGCCGCCGGACTCTTGTTGATCGCCGCGCCGGCCCGCGGAGCGGAGACGGCGCGGGTGGAATTGACGATTGGCGCCGAAACCCCGCGGGCTGCCGCCACGGCGCAGCAGTGGTACGAAGTGCTGACTGCGATTGGCGTCGACGGTCTGCAGATCCGGCAAAAGAACCCCGGAGAGGCCCCCGAGGTCGTGGATCAGGGCACGAAGCGTTCCCCCAACTATCGCGTCTATGGATTGCTTTCGACGCGGAACGAGTTGATCGTGCCGGGGCATCGCTTTTCGATTCGCGATCGCGACGGCATCGCGGACTGGCTCAAGCAACTCCGCGAGGAAGGCATCGACAAAGCCAGCGGCGCCGCCAATGGACCCTTTGGCCTGACGGCGGAACAACTCGCTCAATTGCGCGAAGACCTGGGACGACCGATGGAAGCGTCGACCACAGATTTGGCGCCGATCGACGCCCTGCCGATGTTATTGGAAAAGCTCCGTCACGAAGTGGCGCTCGATCCTGCGGCGCAGCAGGCGCTCGCCGCAGCGGAAAAGAATCGCGAAGAACTGCGCGGACTATCGCTCGGCGTTGGCTTGACTTACCTGGTTCGCTCGGCGGGCCTCGTCGTCGTGCCGATGGGACAGCGCGGCGGCGACGTGGTGCTCGTTGTGCGAGCAACCGACCCGGCCCGAGAGTCGTGGCCGATCGGTTTTGAGCCGGAGGTCAAGCCCGAGAAGCTGGTGCCGGATATCTATGAGTTTCTGGCGGTGGAAATCGAAGACACCGCCGCCACGGATGTCCTGGCGTCGCTCAGCGAACGGCTCGAGTTGCCGATGTTGTTCGATCATTACGCGCTCGCGCGGCAGGGAATTGACTTATCGACGGTGATGATCAACCTGCCCGAAAAACGCATTACCTACAGCATGCTGTTAGGCAAGACGCTCTCCCAAGCGAAGCTGAAATACGAGCTGCGCGTGGACGAGGCGGATCGTCCCTTCTCATGGATCACCACCGCTCGACCCTCGAGGTAACACGGATGTTCATTGGTGAAGAACTGACAGCGGCGCTCGAAAGACTCGGCGTAACGCATGTCGTGTGGCTGCCCGATTCCGCCCTGGGCGTCTGGGAGGCCGCCTTGGAGGCCGCGCCGGGGCTAACGCTGGTTCGCGTCTGTCGCGAAAGCGAAGCCTGGGCGATCGCGGCCGGCTTGCAACTTGGCGGCAAATCGCCATTGGTGATGATTCAAAACACCGGGCTTTTCGATTCCGGCGATGCCCTGCGGAACGTGCTGTTCGACCTCGGAATCCCGCTCTATGCGATCATCGGCTATCGCAGCTATCTCGTGGAGAACTCGCCTGACACGGCCAAGAAGTTCACCGAGCCGGTGTTAAAGGCTTGGAATATCGACTACGTGCTGATCGACCGGCCCGGGCGTATCACGGAATTCTGCAATCACTTCCTTGCTTGCCAGACGGAATCGCGAGCCGGTGTGACCCTGATCGCCGAAGGGAGCATGTGATGACCGACGCTGACAGCTCCAACCGGATTCCCTTGCTGGCCGCTCTAGAAGTAGTCGCGCGCACTCGACGCGAGGAAATCGTGGTGACCACGATGGGTTCCGCGCGCGAATGGCCGAAGCTGTCGCAGCACCCGCTCGATTTTCACTATCTGCCATCGGCGATGGGCCAGTCGCCGCTGATTGCGCTGGGCCTCGCGATGGCGATGCCGGAACGGCGGGTGATCGCGTTCACGGGCGACGGCTCCTTGCTGATGAACCTGGGTTGCCTGGTGACCATCGCCGCGGCTGCGCCAAAGAATCTCACCGTTATCGCGTTAGACAACGGCCGCTACGAAGTTACTGGCGGACAAATGACGGCGGGGGCGGTGAACGCGGTCGAATTTGCCGCCGTTGCGGCCGCTTCCGGCTTCGCTCAATCCCATGAATTTGATGCGCTCGACTACTGGCGGCAGGGCTGGGACGAGCTTCGCTCGGCCAACGGTCCGACCTTCATCACGCTCGACGTCGCGCCCGTCGGTCCCGACTACCAACTCGTCGTGCCTGGGCCGATGCGTTCCCGCCTGGCCGCGTTTCGGGCCGCGCTGAGCGGCGCCTGATTCGCGTCTGTAAGCTGCGGATGTGGGCGATTACGCACGATTCGCATCTACAATCGCTGCATCCCGCAACAATGACGCGCCGTCGTCGCTCCATCACCGTCAAATTTCTTGACACTCCCCCGAAAGTGCCGGATGATGGAAGTCGCCGGCATCCTACCGGTCGGCGCAATCAGCGGACTCACTAGGCGGAACCTCGTAATGTATCAGCGATTCGTGGCGCTCGGGTGCGCATTGGCCGTTTCGTGCTTAGCGCACTCGGCCGTCGCCCAACCGCACGGCGAGTACCAGGTCACGGCCTTCAACTTTCCGGGAAACTACAGCGACACCGTCACGTTTGACGGCATTCCGGAGTTTATCGGGACGTCTCCGCTCGGAATGGTGATCAACGAACGGGCGACGAACCGTCCGGGCACTTCCGGAGGCATTGCCACGAACCTTGGCCCTGCATTGGGCTTTGAGGAATCCGGGATCGTCGTCGAATACATCTACGATACGGAAGACGGCCTGTCGTTCAACGACCTCGTCTTCGACGGCTGGTCGATCTCCGCGTCAAATGTCGATTTCGGCTTCGAGCCTTGGAGACTGGTGCAAGACACTTTCTTCGGCTTTTGGCGCACGCCGGACGGCCCCGTCACGATTCCGCAATCCGCCATCGATCTGGGGCTGACCGTGGGGCCGCACCCGACCGATCCGACGATCGGCCAGGTCGTCTTTTTCGGCAATGATCCGGAGGAGTTTCCGGAAGGTTTGATTTTCTTCGACCTCGCGGTCAACAGCAGTCTATCGTCCGGCGCATTGGAATTCGCGTTTGGCGTTGCGCCGCTGTCCGGACTTACGATCGGAGCGATGTACCAGAAGGTCAACGCTGATGTCACGGGCGATACCGACGACGATGGCGACGTGGACATCACCGATCTCAACAACGTGCGCAACAACTTTGGCAGCCAAGGCAATCCGATCGTCGGCGATACGGCGCCGTTTAACGGCATTGTCGACATCACCGACCTGAACAACGTGCGCAACAACTTCGGTGTCGGGCCGGGCGGATCGCCTGTGCCCGAGGCCTCGACGTCGGCGCTGCTGCTCATGGGAACATTCGCTGGCGGGTGGTGGTTCCGCCGCAATAGAAATCCTCAGTATCGCGCGCTCGGATAACATGCGCTTGCTTCCGGGTTAGTGGCGATCTGGCTACGTGATCCGTGGGTCGGTCTACGAATCTCATCTCAGCTGATTTTCTCATCTTTGGAGTCGCACCATGAAGTGGGCAGTGAAGTCGTTCGCATTTCTCGCCGTTTGCCTCGCGCTGACGAACGCGTCGCGCGCGGCCACCGTGTCGTACACCATCAATCCCGACCTCAGCTTTCTGACCATGTCAGGCGAAGTGATCGGCACGCCGGTCACGCCCCAGGTCGTGGGCGCTGACATCGCTTACTATCAAGGCACGATCACCGGCGACCTGACGGCCGGCGTGTTGACATTTTCCGGCGGCAGCATCATTGATGCACTGGTGAACCCTGCCGGTCCGTTTCAGCTCAATACGCTGCCGGGCGAAGACAACTATGGCGTGGCGGCCGGCGCTGTTCCGGTCGCGTTCCGGAACATCATGATGGAAATTGCCACGGGCACGGTGCAAGACGGCGTCGTGCCGACTGGGATGGACCTGCCGGTCAGTTTCACGATCAACTCGCCGTTGGCTTCCGGCGACGACGATGACACCACGCCGAACTCGACGGCCCTGTTGGCCTCGTTGTCCACGGCCGGCAACATCGAAACGCTGACGATCCCGATCTTGCGGAACTCAGGTGAAGGCGGCGCCCTGCATATCGTCCTTGAGGGCCAGCTCGTCGCCTCGCGCGTCGTGCCGGAGCCGAGCAGCATCGCATTGCTGGGCCTGGGCAGCGTGGTTTCGTTGGGCCTGGCCTGGCGTCGCCTCCGTTCGGCTTAGACCCCGAGCTTGCAATTCCTGACCTTGTATGCCATCCTCGAAGCCGCTGGCGCAGCCTCGCGCCGGCGGCCATTTTCATTGCCCGCCCGCGGAGTTCTCGCCCCATGATCTGCACGTTTTCTCGTCCGGCTCGCGTCGTTCTTGCGACGCTGGTCGCGCTGTTTCTGGCCCCCGCCTGTCTGTTCGCCGCGGAACCCAATACGCACGACGGACCATTGGACCGCTACCTGGCGAAGCCGGATGCGAGTTTTCGCTGGAAGGTGGTGCAGTCGACGCCCGGCGATGGCGTAACGAGCCATGTGCTCGACGTCACCTCGCAGACCTGGCGGACGAGCGATGATGTCAATCGCACCGAGTGGCAGCACTGGGTCGTCGTCGTGGTGCCGGATAAGGTGACGACGGACCACGCGTTGTTGTTGATCGGCGGCGGCCGCAATGGCGGCGATGCTCCGCGCGAAGCGGATGGATTCCTGCGAGCGGTCGCGGCGGCCACCGGCAGCGTCACCGTGGAAGTAAAGCAGACGCCCAACCAGCCGCTCATTTTTCACAACGACGGCGTGAACCGCGTGGAAGACGATCTGATCGCCTATACTTGGGATCAGTTCCTCAAGACCGGCGACGAAACCTGGCCCGCGCGGCTGCCGATGGTCAAAGGCGTCGTGCGTGCGATGGACGCCGTGCAGGCCTTCTGTCTGAGCGAAGCCGGCGGCAAGCATGACATTCAACACTTCGTCGTGGCTGGCGGATCGAAACGTGGTTGGACCACTTGGCTGACCGGCGCCACCGACCCGCGCGTGAGCGCGATCATGCCGATCGTGATCGACGTCGTCAACGTCAAGGCGTCGATGGATCATCACTACGCGGCCTACGGGTTCTGGGCGCCGGCCGTCGGCAATTACGTCGAGCACAAGATCGTCGATCGCAAGGAAATGCCGGAATATGCCAAGCTGCTGGCCATCGAAGACCCGTTCAGCTATCGCGATCGACTGACGATGCCGAAATACATCATCAACGCCGCGGGCGATGAATTCTTTCTCCCCGATTCATCTCAGTTCTACTTCGACGAGTTGCAGGGCGAGAAACATCTGCGCTACGTGCCGAACGCGAAGCACTCGCTCGACGGGTCCGACGCCCGTGAGAGCATCGCCGCCTTCTACAATGCAGTGTTCAAGGGC
Organism: Planctomycetia bacterium; assembly: GCA_034440135.1. Lineage (NCBI taxonomy): Bacteria > Pseudomonadati > Planctomycetota > Planctomycetia > Planctomycetia bacterium. Next base: position 5,380 of record JAWXBP010000204.1, on the reverse strand, counting down.
ATCCCGCGGCCGGAGTTCACTTGGACCTTCGAGGACGACGGCGCGATTCGCGTGAAGTCGGAGCAGAAGCCCAAGCAGGTCAACGTCTGGCGCGCGACGAATCCAGACGCCCGCGACTTCCGGCTCGACACGATCGGTCCGGCCTATGTTAGCGCGGAACTGACCGCGACCGCGGACGGCGAATACGTCGCCCGCGTGCCGATTCCCGAGGCCGGCTGGACGGCGTATTTCGTGGAACTGGTCTACGACAGCGGGTTCATCCACCCGTTTAAGTTCACCACCTCCGTGCGCGTCATGCCGGATACTTTGCCGCATCAGGACAAGCTCGATGCGATCAGTGGGAATGGCAAGCCGTAAAGCGAGCGTCCGTGTTAGATGACGGCGCGTCGTTGATCTTTTTGCCGTGGAATCCAGGGCCGGAGCCATGAACAACCGCCGTCAATTCATGCATGCGATCGGGCAATCCGCCGCGATTGCGGCCGCCTCGCAGGCAATACTAGCCGCGACGGCAGGTCCGAATGATCGACTTCGCGTCGGCCTGATCGGCCCCGGCGGCATGGGCAGTTCGCACTTGCGTCAGCTGGGCGAACAGCAGGACGTCGAGATTGCCTACGTCTGCGACGTCGACGCGGAGCGCCTGGCCGCGGCGGCGCGAACGGCCGAGGAAATGACCGGGCGCAGACCGGAGGCCGTCACCGACCTGCGGCGCGTGCTGGACGACAAGTCCGTCGAAGCTGTGTGGATCGCTACGCCCGACCACTGGCACGCACCGGCGACGATTCTCGCGCTCGACGCCGGCAAACATGTTTATGTCGAAAAGCCTTGTTGCCATAACGTCCGCGAGGGGCGCTTGATGATCGAAGCGGCGCGGCGCAATAACCGCGTCGTGCAGGTCGGTACGCAAAGCCGCAGCGCCCCGCATGTGTTGAGCGCGATGGAGCGACTGCGTTCCGGGGCGATCGGCGAAGTACTCGTCGCCAAAGCCTGGAACAGTCAACTGCGCGGCAACATCGGTCGCGCCGAGCCGACGGAGCCGCCGGCCGGCTTGGACTTCGACCTGTGGCTCGGCCCCGCGCCACAAACGGCGTATCGAAAGACACTGTTGCATGGCATCTGGCGCTGGTGGTACGACTTCGGCGTCGGCGATATCGGTAACGACGGCGTTCACGATATCGACCTCGCCTGGTGGGGCCTCGGAGTCGAAACGCATCCGTCCCGCGTGGTCGCGCTCGGCGGGAAATACTTCTTCGACGACGACCAGCAATTCCCGGACACGCAGCAGATCGTGTACGAATATCCCACGGCTCACAACGGGCGGCCGAAGCAGCTCGTCTTTGAGCAACGCATTTGGTCCCCGTACAAGCTGCACGGTTATGAAAACGGGGCGGCGTTTTTTGGAACGGAAGGCTATCTGATCCTGGGTCATAGCCACGGCTATCAACTCTACGGCCCGCGCGACAAGCTGGTCGAATCGGTCGATGGGTCGCCCAATTTGCTGGATCATCACCGCAACTTCATTGATTGCGTGCGCAACGGCGGCCGGCCGAACGCCGATATCGAAATCGGCCATCGCTCGGCGACGCTTTGCCATCTGGCGAACATTGCAACGCGGGTCGGCCGAGCCCTGACGTTCGATCCAGACCAAGAGCAAATCGTCGCTGACGAAGCTGCGAACGCACTGCTTCACCGGCAATACCGGGAAGGGCATTGGGCCGTGCCGAAAGGTGTGTGACCAGCATCAACCGCCGAGCGCCGAGCGTAGCGATTCCAACTCGCGCTGCTGCGAGTCGCATTGCGAACGAACCGTCGACAGCTCGTCGCGTAGTGCCGCCACCTGTTGTTTCAACTCACTCACGTCGCGGCGCAGGTCCGCCAGTCCTTCCGGCGTCGGCACTGGCTGAGCGACCGGTGCGTAATGTGGAACGGGCGCAGCGACGGCTGGAGGCGAGGTCCGGACCGGCGCTGGTGCCGGTTCGGCCGGCTCGGCGAAGTCGGCGCCGTGAACGCGTTGAAAATCGCTTTTCAGCCGTTCCAGTTCGCGCGGCGGATAGAGGGCATGAGTCACCACGTAGCCGCGTCCCTCGGGCGACAGCGCGATCACCAGTCCTTTGGCCTTGAGCGCATTGAGCACCGCGCGGAGCGCCGGCAAATCGGCGATCGGCTCCATCCGCGACACGCGGCCACGCAACTCGCCTTCGGTCTGCTCGCCACGCAGCAACAACTCCGTCATCACTGCCACTTCGACCTTATCGACACCGAGCCAGTCGTACATGTAGTGGCGATAGCGCGGCACGCGCCCTCCGCCTTGCACCTCGGCGACTAGCCCGACGCCCCGCAGCCGATCGAGCGATTCCTGTACGGCGTCTTCGTCGACCTCCATCACCGGGTCGCGATTGTTCTTCTGGTTGCATCCGGCGCGCAAGGCGTTGATCGACATCGGATAGGCGTCCGGCGTCGTCTTAGCCTTTTCCACCAACACGGCGGCGACGCGCCGATCCAAGGGCGGCAACGGCTGCCAACGCGGCGCGGGTCGATTTTCAGCGGAAGACATGGGGGGAGTTTGAAGTGTGAAGTTTTCAGCGTTCAGTTTTCAGATTCTCATTCGTCACTCTCGCCCTTCAACTGTTCCTTCAAGAACTCCTTCGACGCCTGGAGTGTGCGATGCATCTCCTCGGGCGCGAAGCCGTGGCCGGCGCCGAGGATGAATTCCACGCGACCGGGCACCTTCGCTTCGGTGAGTTTGTTGGCGAGGATCACACCTTGATCGTGCGGCACGAGCGGGTCTTTCGTGCCCATGAAGGTTAAACTCGGCGCGTCGCCTTCATTTACATACGTGACCGGCGACGCTTTCACCGCGGCATCGTGTTTTTCTTCGCGCTTGCCGCCCAGAAAGTTCGTGAGAATGTTTTGCGAGATCACCGGCAATGTGCCCAGCAAGTCCGACGGGCCGACGTAGTTTACCACGGCCTGAACCTTGCTCGATTGATCGGCCCAGCCGCCATCCCCTTCGAGCCCGTCGCCCGAGTCCATCACGCCGAGCATCAGCGCCAGGTGCCCCCCGGCGGAACCGCCGATGGCGCCGATTCGTTCCGGATCGAGACCCAACTCCTCGGCATGCGCCCGCATCCAGCGGACGGCGCATTTGCAGTCCTCGACTTGCGCGGGGAAAACATGCTTCGGGGCGAGGCGATAATTCACGTTCGCCACGACGTAACCCTCGGCGGCGAAGTCCTTCGCCAGACCGGCGAAGTCGTTCTTGCTACCGCCAGCCCAGCCGCCGCCGTGAATGAAGATCAAACCGGGTCGTGGTTGATCGCCCTTGGGCGGCGTCGACAGGTCGAGCAACAGCTTTTCCTCACCGGCTTGGCCGTATTCGACGTCGGTTTTCACTTCGACGGCCAAGGGCTCCGCGCCACGTGACAGGGCGCTCGGCAGGGAGGCCAAAACTACGATCGCCACGATGCGCGCGAAACGAGCTTGAAACATGATTGCCTTCTCCAACATGGGTCGCGATGAACTGGTGAGCGTAACGGGACCGCGCGGCACTTGCAACTGGCGAGCGATTGCGTGCCGACCCAGGGCAGGCCGGCCGGACTCCGAAAGTTGAGCGGGTTAACTTGAAGCCGTGCGGTCGGTAGCATGACGCGTCCCGCCACTTTCGCTGACTTTACCCCGGTACAACGCGATGTTCATACTTGACGCCCACCTCGATCTCGGCATGAACGCCTTGGAGTGGAACCGGGATCTGAGCCAGCCGATCGAGGCGATCAGAGCCGCCGAAAACGGGCTCACCGACAAGGTCGATCGCGGCCTGAGTACCGTCGCACTCCCCGAGATGCGGCGCGGGCGCGTCGGGCTCTGCGTGGCGACGATGCTGGCAAGGTACACCCGGCCCGGCGAGCAGTTGCCGGGCTGGCCGAAGAACCTGGTGCCCGGCTGGCGAAGTCCGGAAATTGCCTGGTCCGTCACGCAAGGGCAACTGTCGTGGTATCGTGCGATGGAAGCGGCCGGGGAGATGAAGCAAATTGTCGATCTGCCGGGGCTGGATCAGCATCTGGCACTCTGGCACGCGGACGATCCAATCGCATCGCCACCGGCCGACGCGCCAATCGGCTACATCTTGAGCCTGGAAGGCGCCGACTCGATCCGCGGCCTGGAATATCTGGAAGCCGCCTATGCACAAGGTCTGCGGGCGATCGGCCCTGCTCACTACGGCCCGGGACGCTACGCACAAGGCACCAACGCCACTGGCGGCCTCACGCCGGAAGGTCGTGAACTGCTGCGTGCGATGGATGAGCTGGGCATCATTCTCGACGCTACGCATCTCTGTGATGAAAGCTTCTGGGAAGCCCTCGACGTATTCCAGGGCCCCGTTTGGGCCAGCCATAACAATTGCCGAGCGCTGGTGCCAGGCGTGCGGCAATTTGGCGACGAGCAACTGCGCGCCTTGATCGCACGCGGCGCGGTGATCGGCGCCGTGCTCGACGCCTGGATGTTAACTCCCAATTGGTTGCGCGGCCAATCGACGCCGGATGAATCAGGCGTGAGTCTGGCCAGTGCCGTCGATCACATCGATCACGTCTGCCAACTCGCAGGCAATGCCAATCATTGCGGCCTCGGGTCCGACCTCGACGGCGGCTTCGGCCGCGAACAATCCCCGCGCGATCTCGACACGATCGCGGATCTTGCCAAATTCACGAAGCTGCTGGAACAAAGCGGCTATCCCACCGCGGATGTCGAAAAGATCATGCACGGCAATTGGATCAGCTTTTTGCGGCGCGCATGGTCCTGAGCGAGGGTAGGCGCTACGACACGCGTGCTCCTTCAAACCCTGAAGTTTGGGTTGGCTTGATAGTTACCTTTTGGGAAACTTCCGATAACACGGAGGTGCCCCATGAACAAGAAGTATATCGTGCGGCTGACGGCGGAGGAGCGCCGGACGTCGCGTGACGTGGTCAAGCAGTTGAAGGGATCGAGTCAGAAGGCGCGTCCCGCGCAGATGTTGTTGAAGGCGGACATGGACCAGCCCGTGCAGTTGGTGAAAGAAACGCGACCGCCGATTCCCGCCACGAAGCGACACGCGCAACGCATCGGTTACGAATACGATCGCACCGGCACGGCGAACATCTTCAGGTTCACCGAACCGCTCCGCGGCTGGCGCGAGGCCACGGCGCGGACCACGAAAACCAAAATCGATTGGGCCGTCGAAGTCGCTCGCCTGCTGGAAGGACGCTACGCTAAGTGCGCCACGGTGATCCTCGTGGTTCGTCGCCTGCGCTTTTAGAGCGCATCTGCGATAGGTCTATCGCCCTCTGCGCAGTCTACGTAAACTGGTGAATCGCCTTTTTTCAAGGAGGTTTGCCATGGCGGCGGCGTATTC
>JAWXBP010000203.1 GCA_034440135.1 Planctomycetia bacterium | reverse complement strand
GAAACCGTTCTGTGCCCGCGGCATTATCCCCGACGAGAGGGGGATTTGCCACAACGGCTGATGCCGCGAAAGCAGACGGGTGAATTCCGCGCGGGGCGCGCGGCGGACGACGGAGTGGCAAGCGGCAACGCGGCCTGAAGTCACTCCTCCAGCCGCGGCTGCCACCATACGCCGCCGGCCGCGTGATTCGGCCCAGGACAGTCCACCAATAGTTCCAGCTTATCGACTCCCTGCACATCGAGGTCGAAATCCTGGCGAATGCCGGAGCGTTGCACCGGTGCGCTCGTCCACAACGGCCGGCCATCGCCCAGCACGCGAAACGTCAACGCTGTGGCGGTTTGTCCGAGGGCGCTATCGTCGATGGCCGCGCCGCCCAGGAACCGGCGCACTTTATTCGCCAAGTGGAACACCGCGCTTGCGGTGCCGCCGGGTCCAGGATGCATGAAAAGCCCGTGCGTCGCTCGTTCGCCGGCTATCCTGGTGTGCCCTTCGCGCAGATCGAACGGCGGCCACATACCGGAAACGTCCGATTCCTGGAGATAGTAAAGGAAGTGCCGATCGGGCAAGTGGGGCAGCACTTCTGCAATCCGCTGCTCCGCTCGCGGCCGGTTGATCGGGGTCAGCCGTGAAATAGCGCCGCGGTAGCGATAGGCTGCTCGGGCCCGAAGGCCCTGACGCGCCGTCGGATGCCGTTCGGCGGCGAGCTCCCACCAGGCATCGGCCAACGCTACGAGCGTCGCCGCATCGCTCGGATCGCTGAGTTCAGTACGCGAAAGTGTGACGAGCTCCTCGTTGCCACAACGCGCCAACCAGGGCAGACCTTTCGACCAATCGTTTGCGACGTAGCACAAGTATTCGCCAAGTTGCCGGCGTGCGAAACTCATTTGCGGGTCGCGGCTTGCCAAATCCACCTCGATCCAGCCATCGATGCCGTCGTTGAGGATCCAGTAACCTTGCAACTCGGTCTTTGACGACGTGATGCCGTCGGTGACGCGATCCGCTCGACGCGATTCGTCGGGATACGAACTGGCAATCGCGGAGCAGAGGAATGCCAGATTCTCTCCTTGCGAAATCACTTCGATTTCCGCGAGACCTCCGGAATTTCCGGTACGCTCCTCGATCTCCACGCGCACGCGATCGAAGGCCACCGGCGGCGGCGAAATGGCGACGAACATATCGCGATTCGCTTCCCACGGCACGACGACGTTCGCGTTCCGCCAGACTTCCGAGTCGTTATGCAGTAACACTACCTGGCAACGGACTGTCCCGGAGTTGTTCGACGATCCGTTGTGCTCGTTCCAGAGCACGATGCGCTCGGAGACAACGCCCAACTGGTCGCTCGGTAGCGGCAAGGAAAGATCAACTTCAGCCCAACCCGGGTTGCCGTCCGCCAGCAGCCAGTATCCGTGCCCCATCGATCGCGACGACGTAACGCCGTCGGTCACCTCGTCGGCCGAGAATCGATGGTCGAGGAAGCGATTGCTCCGCGCGGGACAACCCCGGGCAACATTGGCGTTGCCTTGAAACACCTGGATCTCGGAGAGTCCGGCGCCTATGGCATCCGCCCCCTTGCTGACATCCACACGCAAGTGGTCGAATCGAACTTTCGGTAACGGAACGGATACGCTTTGATCTCGGTCTCTTGTCCAGGGGACGACAATCGGCTGCGAATGCCAAACCGTCTCGCCACCGAGGACCAGTCTAATTTCACATTCGTGAGTGCCGCGATCGTTGTGCTCGGCGTTATGCGTATTCCACAGCACGACGCGATCCGCCACCAGACCTAAAGGGCCGGGAAGTTCCAGCGGCGCGATTTCGGACTCGTCGGTCGACGAAGGGAAGTTCAGCGCATTCGGCCTCGGGTCGTTCGCGGCCTCAGCTACCGCGTCATCGACGAGATTGCCCGTTTCAGCAGCTTGCAACGGGGTCGATTGCTGAACCGCCGGTGTTGGGTGTGCGGTCGCCTCGGAATCAATTTCAACATCGTGTGACGACGCTTGTAGTTTGGCATTTCGCATGCCGGCGACGATGAGCCCGAGAATAAGGAGCGCCACGACGCCTCCGCCGGCGATCGCCGCCCATTGCCAGGCGGCCAAGGACTTTCGCCGCGGCTGTTGCATCCAGGCCGGCGGCGGGGCCGACGCGACGGAAGCGGCATGTGCCCACAGTGGGTCGATCGGCGGCGCGGCGGCCACCGGCGGGACGGGACGGGGGGCCGGCTTCGGCCGCGGTTGCTTGCGCTTCAGCTCCGCGTCGTAGGCCGCCCGCTTCTCCTTGTTGGAAACGCAGGCCTCCGCGGCGGCGATTTCGTTCAACAGCCGGGTGGCGTCGTCGGCGTGCTTGCCGGATTGGAAGTTCCGGACGTAGGCGCTCCGCTGCGTGACGGCCGCGCGGATCACGTCGGGGTCCGTCTCCTCCGGCTCGATGGCCAGCAGTTGATAATGCGTCGGCGGCCGGTTGGCCTCGGAAATGCCCAGCCACTTGCGATAAGGATCGAACAT
>JAWXBP010000202.1 GCA_034440135.1 Planctomycetia bacterium | reverse complement strand
TCCCCGAAATTGCCGAAAGCCAGCCGATCGACTCTCGCGAGCACCGCGGCACGAACGGTATTGTCGGCAAGCGATTCGATCCATTCCCGGTACGGAATCTGGCCTTCCGTCCTCTGGTAGTGGAGGACGGCGATGTCGGTCATGCCTGCGCAGTGTAGCTTATAAGCGTCATCTGGCCGATAGCCGGCGAAGATTATTGAGCAGCGCCGCGAACCGCGAGTTCATCAAGACTGCCGGCTCTGCGCAACGTGTGCACACCTGCGCCGGAAAACGCTCCACCCGCACCCGGCGGCCATCCACTTCCAGCACCTCGCTTACAAAATCGTCGTGGCGGATTCGCCGCCGCAGACGTGGCTTTCGATCCTCGACACGGCTACCGCCATTTCATTCGTTCCTGCGCCTTCTTCGGGGGAGTGAATGGCAGTAATTTAACCGGAAAACAAAGCCAGGAGCGGGCTCAGCTCCAATATTGGCAGCAATCGCCACTACAGCGCCTTGCCGGGATTCATGACCATCTGCGGATCCAGCGCGTCCTTCACCCGCTGCATGATATCCATCTCCGCCGCCGATTGACGCGCTTCGACCGCCTACGTTGACGATCGTGTAGATGCGATCGAGCGGCAGCAGGAACATGCTCGACATCCGTAGGCCTCGAGTGCCTTTTCGGTCGTCTGGCTCATCGCTGCCCCGTTCTCATCGCGACAGGCGCAGTCTCGACTGCGGTTCCCAGGTAAATCTCGTGTTCATGGCCTCCAACATCTCGAACGTATCCGCGTACTTGACGCCGAACTGATCGCACACGTCCGGAATTTTGACTTCCGCGCGAGATTCCGGGGCCGGTGCTTCGAGCGTTACGACGACGAGGTTGTTCACCTTGGCGTGTGCAACCAGCCATCCGTCCGCAGCCAATGCAAATTTGGCTTTGGCCGCATCGGAGTAACGTGCATGCGCCTGGACCCAGACCATAGCCTTGCCGTACTCCTGTGCCACTGACCGGCCGGTGCTTTCGGCAAAGAAGGTTTTAGGACATTCTTTCTTGACCCATTGAGTCAGGTCGTCCCGGCCTTCCTCGATCTCCTTTCGGACCTTGTCAATACTGCTCACGAGGCCTTGCTTGTGCTGCCAAACGAGGCATTCCCAGAAACCCGGGCACAGAGCGAACCGGTAGTAGCGCCGCTTTGCCTCCATGAGTACGTTCGCATCGACGAGGTAGCGCAGGCGCTTCGCCATGTCAGACGCTCATACCCAGGGCTTTTGCGTATTTGTCGAACGTCGCGCCGTTGAGGCCTGTCAGGCTGTATGCGTCGCGATATAGCAGGCGTCCCTCCTTGGCTGCGTGCATTACGGTCCGGGCGAAGCGCTTTCCAACCCGGACATTCTGGTTGTTGTAAAAATCCCCGCCACCCTTCTTGGCCGCCGCCTTCCTTCGTTCGTCATCCTGGTAGGCGTTAAAGAATTCGAAAAACGCCTGCGATCCGATGAGGCCGAGATCGAGCGCACGCCGGGCAGCGACGATCGGGCTGACCTTGAAGTGGCGGGCAATCGCTTGGAACGGTTCGGGGTTGCTCTTTACTTCGGGCCAGAAGCGTTTGAGTTCCCGCGCCGGCACCAGGAACTCCGCGGCGACTTTGTTGCAGAACTGCTCGATCTTGTGCGAGGACGCTCGAAGCTCCGGCAGGTTGAACAACCCGCCTTCGTTCATCCACAGGTGCACGAGTTCGTGCGCGAGGGTGAACATCTGCGCCGAGCGCGCATCCGAGCCGTTGAGAAACACAAGCGGAGCGTGGGCATCCGAGAGGACGAAGCCGCGGAACTCGTCCGGGTCGAGTTTCCGCTTGGTGTTGTTGCCGACTACGCCGTTGATGATCACCATGATGCCCGCCGCCTCGGCTGCCTCGCGCAACACCGAGAGTGCCTCGGTCCACGTGGAGATCAGGCTTGCCCAGCCGTCCGCTATTCCGAGAATGCGGCGGATTCTTTGGGCGACTGCACTGATCTCGTCGGACGTTCTCGCCGACCCTATAAACGGCAGGGGCTCGTGCCCCATCTCGAGCAGATACTCGCGCATCCATGCCTGCCTTCGCTGCATCGTGTGGAGGGTGTCGATCAGGTTCGGGCTGAGGCGAGGGATCGGCTTGTCGCGGACTGTGCGAAAGTCGGTGACGGGCAGCCGTTCTTCCGGCGGCTCGGGAAGGAAGAAATAGCCCAACGGCGTCCACGTCTTCTTCGCCAGCTTTTCCAGTTGGCTCAGCGTGGGCTGTGTCAGTCCGAGTTCCCATTCGGCGATCTTCGGCAGCGTGCACGCGAGCGTGGCCGCGCTGCGCCCGGAGCGCGCGACCGCCCAGCGAATCAGTTCCGGATTGATGCTGATGCTTTGCTCGGCCATTTCCTGGGTCGCGGTAGGTCTAGGGCTGACGGCGCATTATCTGCGATGGTGCCGTGGAGGTCGATCTTGCCGGTTATGGCGGCGATGATTAGCGCAGAGCGGTATGGCAGCAATTTAACCGGACAGTCAATACAGAAGCGGCCTTTACCCCAATATTGGCAGCATTGCCCTCTACAGCACCTTGCCCGGATTCATGATCCCCTGCGGGTCGAGCGCGTCCTTTACGCGCTGCATCAACTCCATCTCCACCGGGGATTTCCGCGCCTTGATCGCTTCGCGCTTCTGCTGGCCGACGCCGTGCTCGGCGGAGATCGAGCCGCGC
>JAWXBP010000201.1 GCA_034440135.1 Planctomycetia bacterium | reverse complement strand
GTCTTCGCCTGCGCGGCCGCCCCCCTCTGGGCCGACTACGTGGCCAACCGCGGGCCCGACGATTCCCCGGGTGGAACGGAGACCGTCACGAAGGGGGGCGAGGAGGTCCTGATCCTCGGCCTCGACGGCGTCCCGGTCGGCCCGACCTGGCGGGGCGAGTACTTCATCGGCGCATTCGACGGCGAGAAATTCGTCGCCGAATCGAAGGAGTCGCAATGGGTTGACTTCGGCCGCGATTTCTACGCCCCCATCTCCTGGTCGGATATCCCGCGCGAAGACGGACGGCGCATCTGGCTCGGATGGATGAACAACTGGGAAACCGCGCTGAATCCCACGTATCCCTGGCGGAGTGCGATGTCGATTCCGCGGGAGCTGACCTTGCGCCGGGTGGACGGCAAGTTGCGCCTCTGCCAACGGCCGGTGCGCGAGCTAAAAAGTCTCTGCGATGACGCCGTCGATTTCAAACCGCGCTCGCTCGATAGCGAAGCGGTGCCAGTGGATGTCACTGGACAGCAACTGGAGATCACGTTGGAGTTTCGACCTGGAACGGCGACAGAGTTCGGCGCGCGAGTGCTAAAAGGAGAGCGCGAACAGACAACGGTCGGATACGACGCCAAGAACGAATCGCTGTTTGTCGACCGCACGAAGTCAGGCAATGTGACCTTTCACCGCGCCTTCGCCGGTCGCCATGCGGGGCCGCTCAAGCCGGACGAAAACGGCCTCGTGCGGATGACGATCTACGTCGACGCCAGCTCCGTCGAAGTCTTCGGCAACCACGGCGAAACGGTGATTACCGACCTGGTCTTCGCCAGTTCGAAAAGCAATCGCCTCGAACTCTACGCCGAAGGCGGCAAGGTGGAAATCGTCAAATGCTATGTGCGCAAGTTGAAATCGATCTGGCACGCTCCGGAGAAGCAGTAGTACCAGTGTCTGGACGCTGCGACAATCATTCACCACGCATCACTCCCCATGCTTCCACTTATCCTCGCTAGCTCATCGCCGCGGCGGCAGCAATTGATGCGCGAGGCTGGGTATGAATTCACCGTCACGCCGCCGCGACCTGAAGCGGAGACGGACGCCGGAGAGGACGAGCCGGCGCCGATGTTGGTCGCACGGCTGGCCTGGCAGAAGGCCGTCGACGTCGTCGGCCAGATTACCGAGGGGATTGTGATTGCCTGCGACACGGTCGCTGAATGTGATGGGCACATTCTGGGCAAGCCGCGCGACGCCGCGCACGCCAAGGCGATGCTCCGACACCTCAATGGCCGCGCGCACCGCGTCTATACCGGGCTTTGCGTCTGGCCGACGCCGCATGGGGAGCCGGAAGTGGTCGTCGAATGCACCGTCCTACGCATGGACAAGCTCGCCGCGGCCGACCTGGACGCGTACCTTGCCACGCGCGCCTGGGAGGGGAAAGCCGGCGCCTTCGGCTATCAGGACGGCCCCGATTGGCTCCATGTCATTCAAGGCAGCGAATCGAATGTCGTCGGCTTGCCGATGGAAGCCCTGAAAAAATTGCTTCGCAAAGCCTCCAAAGTGCGAAAACCTAAGCATGGCGCCCGAGGGACGGAATAACCGGAGTGTTATTCCTCACGATCGGTCCATTCTTTTTGCGAACCTTCGATGCGGAGCGGTCCTGCGATCTCCTTTCCGTCGCGGAAGACAATATACGCATCGGCGCCCGGCACGCTGTCCCAGCGCAACGTCGCGCGGCCGGCCGCCGCAACCTCGGGCGAGCGCTCGGTCCGCGCTCCTTGCACGCCGAGGGCCACGATGGCATAGCGATGCGCTTCGCCTCCCACTTCCTGAATCACCTGCGGCGCGCTCGGCGTGGGAATCGAAGCGATGCTTAGTCCGCCTCCCCAAAGTTGCAGCGCTTCCGACGGATACGGCAGTCCGCCTCCGCCGTAACCGCCTCCGCCCAATGACATCTTGCCTTGGCCGATTAGCGCGTCCGTCAGCGGCTCGTCGTGGTGCGGGCGGAACGTCTGAAATCGCAGACGTCCCGGATGATTGCCGCCGTTCCATTGCTCGGCAGGAATCTCCGAGAGTTCCATCGCCTCGCCTTGAATGATCGACATCTGTCGCCACGCACCGTCGAGCCAGACGTTCCAGGAAATATGCCCCGGCGCCCGAAACGGCGAGCCGTCGCGATTCATCGCGTGAAACCGATCGTCGAATGGATCGTCCAATTCCGCTTTGTGCAAGCGACTGCGCACCCAAAGTCCGCCGCCGCCGGCGCCGACCGAGCGCGCGTAAATGCCGCGGGGGATCTGCTGCGCCTCGAAGCCCGCCTCCCACGGTTGCCCGGTGTCGGACACGATCAGCTCATTGCGCACCACGAGTCGATCGACGACCAATTCCTGGATCGGTTCCGGCTCGGCCCGCAACAGGCCCCAGGTGGTGGCCACGGACACGGCGATGGTAATCAATCGTTCTTTCATGGCGTCGCTCGCGTTGGGTCAATGAGAAAAGCGAAAAACCCAGGGAAGGCTGTCCAGAACCGTCGACAAAGCCGACGATTGTGGACCGCCTTCCCTGGGCTTATTGTGCCGCGCGAGCGACCGCTAAAGCAAATCAGCTTCCCTTGACGCCGCGAATAATGCGCTCTTCCTGCTCGCGCAGCTCCGGCGTCAGCGACTCGCCGAAATCTTCCGCTTCGAAGAGTCGCCGAATTTCAATTTCGGAATCCTCCAACATTGGGTTCGGGCAGCGCTTGACCCACTCCACGGCCTCGTCCATCGATTGGACCTCCCAGAGCCAGTAGCCCGCCACGAGTTCCTTGGTTTCGGCGAACGGCCCATCGATGACCGTGCGGTTTTTCCCAGAGAACCGCACGCGGAATCCTCTGGAACTGGGATGCAAACCCGCGCCGTCGCGCAGGATGCCGGCCTTCACCAGTTGTTCGTTGAAGTCGCCCATTTCCGCCAACAATTGTTCGCTCGGCATCAGGCCGGCCTCGGAATCCTGGCTTGCCTTGACGATCACCATCACGCGCATTGCTCTGTTCCTCTCGATGTACTTACTCGGTTCAAGCCACATTGCCGTCCGCGGACCGCTTATTTGCCTGGCGGCAGGCCAGCCAGTTCGAAGACCGGCCGCACTTCGACCGTTCCTTTCCGCGCACCGGGAATCCGTCCGGCGATCTCGATCGCTTCGTCGAGATCCTGCGCGTCGACCAAGAAATACCCGCCGAGTTGCTCGTGCGTTTCCGCAAACGGACCATCCGTCACGAGCCGCTTGCCATTCCGCACGCGCACACTGGTCGCAGTCGCGACTGGATGCAGCGGCGAAGCGCCGAGAAACTTGCCGCTGGCGTCCAATTGGCGCGTAAGCCCGATCGATTCCTCGAAACAGGCTTCGCGTTCCTCGTCTTTCCAGGCCTTTTCGTCGCTGTAAATCAACAGCATGTACTTCATGGATTTGCTCCTGATCGCGGAAGGAAACGCCGCCGCCTACTTCTTGCGGTAGTAGTGCCCCGTCATGAAGTGCGTCCAATTTCCGTCGGCGCCCTGCACGCGCGATGAAAGCGTGTGATGATCATCGTCGATGAACTCGATGATGTCCTGGTACTTCGCGAGGCCTTCGCCGGTGAAGCTCGGTCCTTCGGCGCTGAGCGTCAACACCTTGCCGGCGGCGTCCAACGAACCGCCGTCGTAGATCCACAGGTACGTCATCACTGACGCGACGAATGAACCCACAAAGCACTGCTTCGCCGGGTCGTAGCCAAGCGTCATGATGCTCTGGCTTTTGCCTCCGCCGGGCACCTCGCCATCGGCTTCCGAGATCGTCCATAGGCCGCCCAGCGATCGCACCGCCGCCGTCGCCGTCGTCTTCGTCGGCTGATCCGGCCCCATGTCGCATTCAAACTCGCAGGTCCAGTCGCCGACCATTTTCTGCAACCAATGGTGCTCTTGTTGCGGTTCGCTGTGCATCTTCTTACTCCAAATAAAAAAGTGAACTGCTTAAACTGTGGCTCCAACTTGAGCCGCGAGTTTCTCGTCGAGGGCGCGGATTTCGAACGGTCCCATCTTCACCCCGGGATGTTGCGACATCAATTGGATGGCGTGGTTCAAGTCTCTCGCCTCGAGGATCAGGATTCCGCCCAGGTGTTCCTTCGTTTCGATAAACGGACCATCGGTGACCTCCACGCCCCCGGTGCGATGCTTGAGCGTCACAGCATGCCGCACGCTCTCCAGGCACATCCCGCCTGCAAAGTGCCCTCCGCGCTTCAATTCAGCGTCATACGCGAGGCACTCCTCCATGCACGACGTCTGTTCGCCACTCGCCAGGCAGTCCCATTTCGATTCATCGATGTACCCGAGACAGATAAACTTCATCGCGCCGCCCCCTCGTCAGGAGAGTGATTCTCACCGCCTTTAATGAGTAGTCGTGCGGACGCGCCGCGAATCGACGCCCCACTGAGACTTTTTTCAGCGCAGCTCTTGCAGCCGGCGTTCCAGAAACCGGCGTTCCGGCGCTTGCTTGGAAAGCGCCAAGGCGCGCTCGTACGATTCCCGCGCGTCATCCGCGAGTCCCAATCGCCGGCAGAAATCGGCCCGCGCGGCATGCGCCAGCCGATAGTCGGCCAAGTCGCCTCGATCGAGTATTCCGTCGATCAACGCCAGGCCAACGTTGGGTCCGTCGCGCATGGCCATCGCAACGGCCCGGTTGAGCTCAATCACGGGAGACGGCCCGGACTGCAGCAGCAAATCGTAGAGCGCGACAATCTGTCCCCAATCGGTCGCTACGGCCGACGTCGCCGTGGCATGGACGGCGGAAATCGCCGCCTGAATCGAATACGCGCCCAGTTGACCTGAGCCGAAGGCCTTCTCCACGAGCGTCTGTCCTTCACGAATCTGATGCTGATTCCAAAGCGATCGATCCTGGTCTTCCAAGAGGATCAGATCTCCGTTTGCCGAAGTCCTTGCGCCCCGGCGCGATTCGTGCAGCAACATGAGCGCCAGCAATCCCAACGCCTCGGCGTCCGGCAATAGTTCCGACAGCAGCCGCGCCAAGCGAATTGCCTCGCCGGACAAGTCGGCCCTCGTCAACGTCTCGCCGGACGACGCCGAATACCCTTCATTGAACACCAGATAGATCACCGAAAGCACGGAATCCAGCCGATCCGGCAAGTCCGTCAGAGCCGGAACTTGATACGGAATTCTCGCGTCGCGGATTTTCGCTTTGCCTCGCACAATGCGTTGCGCGATCGTGGCCGGCGCCGTCAGAAAAGCACTGGCGATTTCCTCCGTCGTCAGCCCGCAAACCTCGCGCAACGTCAGGGCGACTTGCGTGCTATCCGGCAAGGCCGGGTGGCAGCAGGTGAAGATCAGTCGGAGCCGATCGTCGACGACGTCTTCGGCTTCGCCCGGCCGGAGCGACTGCGACTGCTCCTCGATTCGAGCGCTGATTTGGCCCAACGATGCATCGAACCGCGCGCGCCGTCGGATGACGTCGATGGCCTTGAACCGGCCCGCTGAGACCAGCCAGGCTCGGGGGTTCGCTGGTACGCCCTCAGAGGCCCATTGTTCGACGGCCGCGGCAAAGGCGTCGTGCATCGCCTCCTCGGCCAGGTCCATGTCGCCGATCAGCCGGACCAGGGTTGCGAACACGCGGCGGGATTCATCGCGGTAAACATCGCCAACGACTTGCCGGGCTCGTTCCGCCGCACCATCGTCCATCGCGCAATCGCTCCGGAATGAGGCCCCTTCGCCGGAAAATCACCGGATCCGATTCTCAGTCACGAGGGCCGGCGACACAAGCCGCGAGCGGGCACACAAGGTGGCTGCAAACAGAGCCGCCCCCGACGAAGAATCAAGACGATGGCGACGGCGCCTTTTCGGCCGCCGAGTCAATTTCCGACTCGGTTTCTTCTTCTTCGTCGACGCCATGGACTAGGATGCCCGGATGCGCGGCCTTGAGCGACTTGGCGCCTTCCGCGGTCACTCCCGTGCCGACAAGCCAGATCTCGTTCAGTTGCTTTAGCCCGTCGAGTTGGCTCAACCCGGCGTCCGTGATAGCGGGCGCTGGCGCTAACGACAGTTTTTGCAATGCTGGCAGTTTGGCGATCGACTCCAGCGACTCGTCGGTCACGCCGGTTCCGCCCAGGTTGAGATTGGTCAACGTCTTAAGCGGGGAAAGCTTGGCGATGCCCGCGTCGGTGATCGCCGTAACTCCTTCAAGCGACAACGAATCCAGCGTAATCAGCTTCGCGACCTGATCGAGTCCCGCATCCGTGATCTGGCACTTCCCCAGATCCAGCACCTGCAAATCAGAGAGCGCGGCCAGCTTCGCGCAATCCGCGTCGCTGAACGACTGCGAACCGAAGTTAAGCTCGGTGAGTTTGCCGTCCTTGACGATTACGTCGCGAGCTTCCATCTCGCGAAACATCGCCGCTTCAGGCGGCTCCGCAGGCCCACAGCCCGCCACGACACAGACGGCCAATATCAGCATCAGCGCGCACAACTGGTTGGAACGAAATCGTTGCATCGTTGAACAATCCTGAAGCGCGCAAGATAAGCCATGCGCATGGCATCGCCAGAAAACTCGTCAGCCGCTTACTTGCCGACACTGACCTTGATGGAAATCGGCTCCATGCCCTCTTTGACGTCGATCTCCGCTGGATCGCAGACCCAGGTCTTGCTTATGTCCGCGGGAGTCGGCGGATAGTTCTTCATGATGCTCGCGAACACGGCGTACTTGCCTGGAATGGCGCCGTCACTTGCCGTCTTAGTGCCCAGCTTGAAAGTTCCATCTTCCTGCACTTCGCCGGACGCGGGACGGGCTTCAGCATCGGTCGAGTTTGGCGCCAAGCGAATCGTCTTCATCGCGTACCCTTTTAGGTCGCCACCATCAGCGAGTGTCACGGTCCCGGAGATGGGAACCGTGTCGTAAGGCGATCCGCCGCCACACCCGCTGAGGCCCGACAAACCCGCCACACACCCAAGCAGCAACGCGAATCGCAACACGGCAACCTCGCTCATGAATCGAATGAACTCGCGGTCGCGAATTCAACACAATGGGAATGGTTTCGAAAACAACGCGGCCCGGAAACTGCGATCGCAGCTTTGAGGTGCTCGCCATTTCAGGCCGCCATCAGCCTCGTCGCAAGACCTTGCGACTGCCGGCGCCGCAGAAATAAAGCATCCGCTCGCCCGGCATGATACCGAAGCGAGCGGATGATTGACAATCCCTGCAAACGAGTGATTCCAAGATCACTCGCTAATCACCTTCCGCATTTCGATGGGCAGCCCGTCGGCCGAAACAATCAGGCGTTCCCACGCCTTGAACTGATTAGGATCCTTGCAGTTGGCCCAGTTGCCGCCGGTTTCGACGGTGTCAGAAACGAAATGCACGCTGCCGTCAGCGAAGCCGCATTGAATGCCGCCGGCATGCTTGCTGCGGGCGGTGCCTTGATAGTTCACATCGCAACCGGTCCAGCAGGTCATGCACTCAGTCACCAAGTACTGCTGGCCAAGCGATGCGGTGACCTGAGCACACGAGCGCATGTCGTCCGAGGCGGTGTTGATACACTGATTCGGGCCAGCGGCGTCCCCTTCGCAGCCGTGCCAGGCCAGAATGCTGCAGCCCGCATCCCCGATCGCCCAAATGCCGCGGCGATCAATCGGAGACAAGCCGGCCCGCAATTCGCCGATCAACATCGTATTGCTGGTACCATCCTTGATCTGGCCGATCTTCGTCGCCAAACCAAAGCCCATCACGCCGCGGTAATGTTGCTTGTCCGACCAACGGTCCCAGGCGGGATTGCCGTAGTTTCCGGTCCAACGCCCCGTGGCCACATTGAAGGTGCCGGTGCCATCGGCCGACTGATTGATGCTATTGGCGGCGTAGTTCCCGCGGGCCCATTGGATACCGGCCGGATTCGAGCGGCTGGCGCCGGAGACATACGGCGACTGATTGAAGGCGTCGCTGGGGCACATCATGGTGGTCAAGACCGTTTTCCGCTCGTCTTCATTGAGCGGGTCTTCCACAGACAGATTCGCCCCGGCGGCGTTCTTAAGCGCGAACGACTTGTACAGCGCCGGCTGTTCGATGAACGGCAGGATCGCGATCACCCAGTTCGGACCGTGCTGATCGTTCCGCGAGATATTCGGGTAGTTGATCGTCGTGGTCCCAGTGCCAACCAATTGGGAAGCCGGCGGAAAGGTGTTGTACGTGGAGTGGTAGGTGTGGCACCCCAACGACAGCTGCTTCAGATTGTTGAAGCATTGAGCGCGCCGAGCCGCTTCACGAGCAGTCTGCAAGGCGGGCAACAACAGGGCGATCAGGATGCCAATGATGGCGATGACCACCAACAATTCGACGAGGGTAAACCCGCGCCGACGGGACACGGAGAGAGACATGTGCAACGACTCCTTCGAGAAGGCCCCTGAAGACCGAGCGGAAATGCGAACGCAGACGAGAGAAAGACGTGGCCCGACCACGGTAATTTGACCGCTGGAAGCGCATCCGTCAAGTGAATTCCGCCCCATTTTCCTCGACCGCCCCGGTTTAACTCTTCGGCGGCGCGTCAAGGCCTGGCTGAGTCGACTCGCAAACCGCTGCCTGCGGCGGAAACGCCTGGCCAGCGTCGCCGTCGAACCGCCTGCTCGTTCCCTTCGGAAGACTCGACTCCCTAATAGGTCCGTGCAGGACGCCTCCTCTAAGAACGCCTGTCGACGGGCGTTCGATTCAAGAAAAGTACTCGCCGAATTCGCTTTCCAAATCTTATTGGCAATGGCGCGCCGTCCATTGGGCTTCCGGCGCGTTGATCCCTAGCGTCTATCGGCCGAAAGATCGAGCGAAGCGGAAGAAATGCCAGGTGATTCGGGGGCCTCACGGCCGCTCGCGGGCCGAGACAATTGCCCTCACCGCGCACCTGTAAGTGCTGGGAGGACCCTGCGCCCTGTTCGCTGCAGCACTGTGCGCATACTGCCCTACCCGCCGCCCTCGTGACGCGAACGGTCCAACTGAACCGCCACCGTCATGTCGCCCAGGACGTTCACTCCCGATCGCACTCGGGCGATAATCCAGTCGACCGCCATAATGAGCGGCCACGCGATGTTGATCGTCTCGTCGGACAACCCGGTCGCCGCCAGTACCAATGGCAAAATCACCAGCCCGGCCTGCGGAATGCCTGCCGACCCCAAGCTCGCCAGCACGCAGACCACGACGGCGTTGATCTGTACGCCCAGCGATTGATTCAACCCCACGGCCTGGGCGACGAAAATCGCCGCCATCGCTTCGTACAGCGTGATGCCGTCGTTGTTGAAGTTGGTGCCGACACAGGTCGACAGCCGCGCCGATTGCTCCGAGACGCCGAGCCGCTCGGTCAATGCCCGCAAGGTCACCGGAATCGTCACCAGGCTGCTGTTGGTCGACAGCCCCGTGAGAAACGGCTCAAACCCGGCCCGCAAGAACGCGGGGGGAGACTTTCCGCCGTACAACCAGGCGGCCAGCACATAGTAGCCGAACGCATGAATCGCCAACCCCGTCAGCATGGCCAGCAGAAAAATGCCCACCAAAGGGAAAGTCTTGCTGCCGGTTTCGGCAACCGACTGAGCCACGCCGCCCAACACCGCCAACGGCACCAGCAGCACCACCCATTCCAACATCTTCACGAAGACCTGGTAGAGCGTCTCCACAGCCTGTTCGACGGCCAGGTAGGCGACCTGCCCATGCCGTTGCTGCGCACCGCGCACCACGCGCAGCGCCGCCCCGCTCAGCACCGCGAGGAGAATCACCCCGAGCAGGTTCCCGTTAATAAATGGTTGAAAGAGATTCTCGGGAATCGCTTGCCGGAGGCTTTCCACCACAGTCAGCGGCGCCGCTTCCTTGAGCTTGGCGCCCCCTTCGGAACTGGCGATTTGGGCGTATTCCTCGAACTTGCCCTGCCACGATTCGCCGGGCCGCCAAAGATTCATCACCGCCAGCCCGATCGTCATTGCGGCGACGACATTGACGAGGCTGAACAAGATCAGCTTGCCGCCGCGCTCGAAGGTGATCTCGGTCCGCAGGAAAGCGTCCAGCACCGCGAAAAAGATGAGCGGCGAAGCCAACGCCTTCAGCAGCGTAACGACCAGCAGCGTCAACCGCCCTAGCTCGACGTTCCCAAAGCCGCCGCCGGGCCAATAAGGCGCCTTGCCGAAGAACATTCCCAGCAAGACTCCGCCCGCCACGGCCACCGCAATTCGCGCATAAAGCGGAAAGCGAATCACGTGCGGCCGCACAGCAACCGCCTCAGAACGCACTTCGGCCATAGAATAGTCGGGGAACGGGTCGCAAAAGAAAGATCCCTCAATGCGACCAAATCATAACAGATCAGCGGCCAGCAAGACTTCTGACAACTTCAGCGCGATCCGCTCGCCTCACTTCGCACGGCTCCTCCTGCCTGTCTCCATGTTCTCCGTGAACTGCGTGGTGAACCTCCGCGCCGGACTACGCCTGCACCGCCCCGCCGACGGTCCCACCAACGCTTCAGACGCAGCACCTGGCCTCGCAGCGCCAACACCGGGTAGTGCGTCGCCCGTCCGCTGGAGACGATCGTCGTCAACCAGTTCCGCTTGCATTCCAAGTATTCCTGCCCCAGGTCGACATATTGGTCGCCGCGCTGCGCACTGTCCTGGAGCATCTTCCACATCAGCACGGTGCCGGCCCCTTCGTAGGTTTCGTCCCGATCGTGCCCCATTCGCAGCCCGAACACTCGGCCGTTGAACTGGTAGTTATAGGCGTAGGCCACGGCCTGCCCGTCGACTTCCAATACACACACGTCGACCATGCCCAAGCGCACGGCCTCGGCATGGCTGTCACGGAGGAAACTCACGATCGCCTCGTGACTCATCGTCGTGCCGTCGGCCACGTCTCCTTGCCAACTTCGCCGGGCCAACTCAATGCATTGCTCGAACAGATACCAGCGCGGATCGTCGTCGCCGGAAGCACTCCCCACGGGCCGGTAACGCACCAGCCGGACGTCGCCGATCGTTGCCAGTCGCCGCTCGTTTCGCCGGCAATTGGTCCGCCAGTGCGATTTCCGCGCGGCCCAATAGCTTTCCCAGTCGCCGTCAAACTCGACGATCGCCGAGTGCTTCCAATCCGCGATCACCGGCGACAGCCCGGCCAGCGCCATCGCATTGCCGGTCCGGCCATGGTCCGACCCAGCGTCGTCGATCCAGCGTAGATCCAAGGTGTCCCAATCCCGGGCAGTCTCCGATAAGTGCCGAAATGCCAGCAGCAGAGTCGCCGCCGGTTGTGGACCAATCGGTCCGTAGACGCTCCCCCAGTCATGAAGGGGGTAGGTCAGCACCCGAATGGGGCCCGCCTTGGTAGATTCTATGCGAATAATGAAAGGAACGATCCCGACCGCCGTATCACCATGGAGGACAACGAGCACCCGCATCCGTTGCGAGGCTCCAAAGTGCTTCCAATAGCAGACAAACCATTCATAGGTCTGAAAGAAGCTGGCGTCCGCCGTATCCGCAAACAGCCCTCGCCACACGAACCGGTAGGGTAGCAACCCTTCGATGGAGTTGATTTCCAGCACTCGAAATTGGGCGTCAAACGTCATGCTTGGCAGCTCCGCGGGTGATCGGACAACGGAACCCAAAAGCAAGCCCCGCGCCGACGTCCCTTCGCTCCAGCAGACCAATCGCCAACCACTTACAGCTCACCGACTTGTGACACGAGACAAGGCCCCGATTCGGGCGACGCCGACCAGCCACGACGTAGCCAAAACTCAACCAGGTGGCAAAATGGCAACGCGATCCAATGCACGATTTTGCCCCGTGAAACCGCAGGGAACGATGCACGCCATGAAGCTTATTTGGGCCGCTTACATCGTCGCCGTCGGTTGCCTTGGTCCGGCCATCGCGCACGCGGACGGACTCGCGGCCCCGGCGGCTGCCGCCCGAGTCGATACCTTGTTGGCCGGCGAGCTGAGCGATGCCACGCCGGACAAACTCACGCGCGCCAGCGACGCCGACTTGTTGCGACGCACGTCGCTCGACCTGATCGGCCGTCCCGCCACATCGAAGCAAGTACTGGCCTTTGCCGAATATCCCTCGCCGGAAAAACACGCTGGCGTCGTCGATAAACTACTCGCCTCCCCGGACTACGGCGACAACTGGGCCAACTACTGGCGTGATGTGATTCTCTCGCGTCGGACGGAGCCCCGCGCGGAACTGGTCGCCGGCACGCTCGCTGGCTACCTGTTCGAGAGTTTCAACGCGGACGTCGGCTGGAACGTGGTTGCCAAGGAGATGATCGAAGCCAAGGGCAGCGTGCGCGAGAACGGCGCCACGGCTCTGATCATGGCTCACGCCGGCAACGCGGAAGAAGTCGCCGCCGAGGTTTCCCGCATCTTCCTGGGCGTGCAGATTCAATGCGCGCAGTGCCACGACCATCCGACCGATCGCTGGAAGCGCCAACAGTTCCACGAGCTGGCCGCGTTCTTTGCGCGCGTCGAAACCCGGCAGCGCCGCGACACCGACAAACGCTTCGACTTCATCGTGATCGGGCGGGACCGCGGCCCGGTCTACGCTCCGCCAACGCCGAACGGCAAGAACCGTTCGCTGGAACACTTCATGCCGGACCTGGCCGATCCCCAGGCCAAGGGCACGATCGTCCAGCCAGCGCTGTTTCTCACTTCGCAGCGACTCGACACCGGCAAAACGGATGCACTGCGACGCAACGTGCTGGCGGAGTGGTCGACGGCGGAAAAGAATCCCTGGTTCGCCAAGGCGTTCGTCAATCGCATTTGGTCGGAGCTCGTCGGCTGGGGCTTTTATGAGCCGATCGACGACCTCGGCCCCGATCGCGAATGCCGCGCGCCGAAAACGCTCGACTTCCTCGCTGCGCAATTCGTCAAACACGATTATTCGGTAAAGTGGCTCTATCGCACGATCATGGCCACGGCGATGTACCAACGCGCTCCCGGTGCTGACGGCGCCTCGCGGATCGCCACGAGCCAGCCCAGTCGACTGCGCAGCGATCAACTTTACGATTCACTCATCGCCGCGCTGGGCGACAACGATTTGTACTTCGACCTCACCCCGCGCCGCGGCCCGGCAGCGGCGCTGCGTGGCCCGCGGGCGATCTTCGCGGAAGAATTTGGCTACGACCCGAGCGACCCTCGCGATGAACAGTCCGGCACGATCCCTCAAACGCTGATGCTGATGAACGCGAAAGCGATTCAGCGCTCGATCGATGGCGCCACGAGTCAAACCTCGTTGGGCAAACTGCTCGCCGCTGATCTGAAAGACGACCAACGAATCACCGAACTCTACCTCCGCTGCCTCGGCCGCGCGCCGACCGAGCAGGAACTAAAGATCAGTGAACAACACATCGCTTCAACCGGCAACCGCGTTGAAGCGTATGAAGACATCCTCTGGGCGTTGGTGAATTCGACGGAAATGACGCTGAGACGGTGAGAGGGGAGTAGTACAGGAGTAAAGGAGTAAAGTAGCTCCAGAAACTCGGGTTCTCCGCTCGCCCTCTTTTACACCTTTACTCCTCCAACCTCCTCCCCGCCCTCATGCTCTGGACCCACCAAACCGACGTTTCGATCCAACGGCGCGGCGGAATCCGTCGGCGCGATTTCCTGCGTGGCGTTTCGGCCGCCGCGTTCGCCGCTGGCATGCTCGGCTGGCAAGACATGATGGCGCTCCGCGCCGATGACCTCAAGCGCCGCGGCAAGGCCTGCATTCTCCTCTGGATGGAAGGGGGACCGAGTCAGTTCGAGACCTTCTCGCCCAAGCCGCGGCACGAAAACGGCGGCGAGACCCAGGCCATCGCCACCAACGTCTCCGGCATTCAGATCGCCGACAATTTGCCGAAGCTCGCTCAGCACATGCATGAGTTGGCAATCATCCGTTCAGTGACTTCGAAAGAAGGCAATCACCCGCGCGCGCAGCAATTGTTGCACACGGGCTATCTGCCGAACCCCACGGTGAAATATCCGACGTTCGGCGCGCTGGCCACGCAGGCGCTGGCGGCGAAGGACACCGCGCTGCCGGCGTTCTGTCGCATCGGCGGGCGCTTCCGCACGGCCGGCGGAGGCGGCATCCTGGGCGTCGAGTATGACCCGTTCGAAATCACCAACCCGGAAAAAGCGCCGGCTTACACGAAGCCGTCGCACGGCGCCGTTCGATTCGGAAAGCGGCTCGAGCTGATGAAGCGCATGGAAGCCGATTACCGCGCCGCCGACGGCGCGCAAGTTGTCGCCGATCATCAGCAGCTCTACGACAAGACGGCGCGCATGATCCTCAGTCCCGAGATGAAGACCTTCGACGTCGAACAAGAAAAGCCGTCGGTGATCGACGCCTACGGCCGCACCAAGTTCGGCGCGAGTTGCCTGCTGGCCCGCCGTTTGATCGAGGCAGGCGTCACGTTCGTCGAAGTCGGCCTCAACGGCTGGGACACGCACCAGAACAATTTCGCCGAATGTCGCCGGCAGTGCGGCACGATCGACCAGCCGGTCGCGCAATTACTGACCGAGCTCCGCGAACGTGGCCTGCTCGAATCCACGCTCGTCATCTGGATGGGCGAATTCGGGCGCACGCCGCGCATCAACCCGCGCGCCGGCCGCGATCATTTCCCCCGCGCCTTCAATGTCGCCGTCGCCGGCGCCGGCATCCGCGGCGGCCAGGTGATCGGCGCCACCGACGCCGCCGGTGAACAAGTCACCGACCGCCCCGTCACCGTCCCCGACCTTTTCCGCACCTACTGTCAGGCCCTCGGTATTGATCCGAACACGGAAAACACAACGCCATTGGGAAGGCCCATCAAAGCCGTCGGCGGCGGAAAAACAATCGCGGAGTTGTTCTGAGGATTCACCACAGAGTCACGGAGAACACGGAGAGAGAAGGAGTGGGTGCGAGGAGCGATGTAGGGCGAGCCGCGCGAGAGCTTCGCCGCGGCGAACGATTGAAGCGATGAAGGAGAACGGTGGCGTAGACCGCAGAGGTAAGGCCCGCCATTGAGCGACCCGGCGGGCCTTACGTTTCGAACAATTCCGGCATTCGCCTTTCGCCAGAATCATTCGAGCACACGATACGAAACGCTCGCGCGGCCCGCCCTACACCAGTCCTCCCCACTCTGCCTCTCCCCCTCCGCGACTCTGCGCCTCCGCGTTTCCGCGTTTCAAATGGCTGACGCCCACCGTGCCTCCTTGCCTTCATAGTGAATCCCCCGTCGGTGGTGCCGAGAAAATCACCTATCGGACTTATTTCTTGGACGCCGACTGTCCGATAAATGCAGTAGATAGCTAGCCGGGAGGGCGGGGTCCCCGGGGATCCCGTTTCAGGATAGAGGTCATGGTGAACTGACGGACCGGTTCACCATGACCTTTTTTTATGCGCAGTGAGTTTGCCCGCGAAACACGCCGAACACGCGGAAAGTACCGGGCAAGGCGAATAAGTCCTGCGTCATCCACGCTGATGGCGCAATTATTTTTCGTTGAGCACCGGTCGCGTACGCGCTTCCAAGAAATTTTTCCCGCGTGTTCAGCGTGTTTCGCGGGCTACTCCCCCGGCTTCGGCCAGTTCAGGTGCCGGTGTAGGAAGTCGAACGTGCCTTGGCCGTTGATCGTGTGCGGGCCGACGAAGAATTCGATTTCGGTGCGGTCGCCGATGCCGAGTTTCGCAGCGTAAAGATGCCGCACCTTGGCGTACTCGTAGGCCACGGCTTCGTCCGGCGCGACGCCGTCGAAGTGACCGCGTTCCACCATGAACGGCCGCGGGGCGATCAGTGCCGCCATCTCAGCATAGTTGAACGTGCTGCCCAGGTCCCATTCGAAGATCTCGTACTCGCCACTCCAGACGTAGCTATATTCGCTGCGCGTCGAGGCGTTCTTCCAAACCCATTCGTTGAAGTCGGCGGAGCAGATCGACAGGCAGTAATTCTTTACGAGCGCGGGGATGCGCATCGCGCTCTTGCCGCCGTAGCTGAGCCCGTAGAAGCCGATCCGCTCGCCGTCCACGAACGGCAGCGTCTTGAGCCAATCGGTGATCTGCTGATGCTGCGGAACCATGATTGAGAACAGCGTCTTGCCGAGCGGATTCGCCTTCCGCTGTAAGGTGCGAAAACGATCCTCAAAGATGTATAAGTTCTGCGGCGCGAACACGACAAACCCGCGCTCGCAGAGCTTGGCGGCGAAATCATGATACGCCCCTTCGTCCCCTTCGATGACGTGCTTCGGCCGGCCTTCCAATCCGTGCTGACAAACCACGACGGGCCGCCGTTCGCCTTCCTTCAAATCCTTTGGCACCAGCAACACGCCATACGCGATCACATCCGGAAACACGTCCAGCACCACTTCGTAGCCCGTCCACTTCTCCTTGTCGTAAGTTTTCCTGGAGCGCGGATTCGCCGGCAACAACGGGTCATCGAATCGCCCAATCACCTCGTTCGCGAAGATCGCCCGATACGGCTCGACGGACGCCTCGTATTTTTCCAGCGACGAAGTGTCGAGCTGGTTCATAAACTCCTTGCGCACATGCTCGCTTTCGCGGAGGAGCCATTGGTTGTGCCGATCGATTTCGGCGATTTGGCGCTCTTGCCTCGCATCGTTGTCCGGCAACGGGCCGGCAATCGCTGGAAGTGGATCGTCTTGCTTCGGCCGCATTGCATCAAGACTTACCAATGGAGCGCGTCCAATTCCGGCGGCGTCGAGAACCTTTAGCGCAGATTCTCTGTCCGTTCCCCGCAATTCCGCCGCCGCTCCGCCCGAACCGGCAAGCGTGACAATAGGGCCGCCGCCGACTTCGACGAATCTCTGGCCTTGCGCAACCATACCAAGCAGCCCGGCATCGCTAAACTCCGGCAGTAGACCGAAAATATTGCGATCGACTGGTTGCTTCCAAATATTGCGGCGATCGTCGATGTAACCACTTACAGTAAGTTCAATTCGCGAATCGAGTGCCGCGGCGTACAAGGCGATCATCCCGCCCTCGCCGTAACCAATCACAGCGATTTTCTCCTTGCCGCTTGCTTCGTGATCGAAACAATCGACGCACGCGAGCACTTTTTGAACTTCGTATCCTGGCAGTGTGCGACCCAGCTCAAAGGCCGCGCGGTGCAGGTATTCGCGATCGCTGAGCTTGGCGCGGTTCCGGCGCTGGCGTTCGTGACGACTGATCAATGTCGGTACGATGACGCGCATCCCCAACTGCGCCAAGCCGCGCGCAATCTGCTGTTCGCGCGGTGAACCTTCGACGAGGCCTACAACCTGCTCTGGCGTTTCGTCCGCGTCAGGAATTACGACCGCGTCCGCGATCGGCTTGCGGCCTTGATCGGGAATTAGCAGCAAGCCCTCGCCATACACGAGGGGCTCGTCAAACCAATCCGGGCCGGGCACTCCCAGTACCGGCCAGCGGATCGCATGGATTTCATAATTGGTCCCCTTACCAATTAGCGAACCGTCGCGCGTCGTAACGCGAAGTTCAAAGGCGTCAAACGGCAGCCGGTCATCACGAATGCCCAGAATGTGCTCAAGTCGCGCGCGCTTCGCCTCCATGACGTTGCCCGGTTGCGGAGCAGGGCCGCGCATCCGAAGTCGCGGTGGCCCTGCGCGACGAGGTTGCAAGCCGGGCGGAGTTGCTTCCTCAATCTTCCGCAACAGAAACCGATCCACGCCGTCCACCAACTGCGAGGCGATGTCTCCTTCCAGTTCCAACGGCGCCGTTCCCGGCAACGGTTCCACCGCCGGCGCAGTATTCCCGGCCATGCAGTGAAGCAATAGCGCAATCCATACAACACGCGGAGCAAACATGGCGGGCGCCTCAATTCAGGAATGGTGAGGAACGCATTATGAGCGCGGCCCGCAGCCGCTCGCAAGCATGGCGTCGCTCACGAAAACAACCGACATTTAATTTCCGTTTTCCGCAGGCGTGTGATACCATACCCGCGCGCTGGTCAATCCTTTTGATTTCTTGGAACCGAGGCCCTCCATGACCTGCTTTCGCGCCCGCCTAGTTATTTGCTGCGCCGCTCTTGTTCTCCCGTTCGCTGCCCAGCGCGCGGCCGCTGCAGAATTGACGTTGACGCCGGTCGTCTCCGAAATCCTTCAACGGGACCTATTGCCATTTCCGGCAGGCGAAACGCCGAGCCTCCACGAATTGCAGAGCGTGCCACTGACGGTAAAGGTCGACTACTTCTTCGAGATCGCTGATCTGCAAGAAAACCAACTTGGTTTCGGCAATCTGGTCTTCAACGTTGACTTGTTCCGGCTCCAGCAAAACGCGATCCGGACCCGTTGGAGGCCCGACACATCCTTAATTGCCATTGAAGAGGGTCCCGATGGTCTGGTTCCCAAGTGGGATGACAACGCCGACATCGGCCCGTCGAATTCCGACTTGCGCAGCGTCTTTGTGGGGCTCTTTCCCCGCGACTTCGGCGATCCCGCGGTGGACCAGCGTTATCGCATCGGCCAGGAAGGGCCGGTTTACATTGGGTCGACCTACATCGATCGGAATGGCGCGCAGCCGGCAATGCTGCGTCCCGAATACAACGTCGCAGACAAGGCATTCAGCATTTATGATGACGACAAAATGCTCGTCGCCGTCACGGATCCCGTGGTGCTTGGAGAAATTCAACTTGGGATGCCGGCGAATCATCAGAACCTGCGCGTGCTCGATTGGGAGGCGGTCAATTGGACCGATCCCGCCGCGCGCAACCAGACCTTCCGGCTCAAGAACATCAACGTCGACGTCTCCTTCACTGGCGACACGATGTTCCCGCCGAACGAACACTTCGGCGGTCCGGATATCTGGCCGCTTGATTCGGGCGAGCGGCTTCGAGAGCATGGCCTGCTAATCCCGATGGACTTCACAGACGCTAGTCAAACGGTCACCGCCACGCTCGAGTTTTCGCGCGTCGTCACCGATGTGGAGTTTGGTCTCCAAGAGATCAGCCAGCGTTTGGCGACCGAGGAACTGGCTGGCTTTGCCGATCAGGTTGCGGTCCGCGGCTTCCTCGGCAACGTGGAAGTGGCGCCGCTGTTGATCAGCCGGGGCGTACTTGTCGACGGCAATGTCCTGACGGGTGTGCCTGCGGATGGGCCGCATGGCGCCATCGTAAGATTCGATCAATTCATCGATCGCATCGAGTTGACGTATGGCAACGCCCTGGGTGCCGTGCTCGACCCTGGGTTGCAATCGTTCGGCGTCGAAGACGTACATTTCACCATCAACAACCCCGAACCCGGTTCGATCGCCCTGGCTGCCATCGGCTGCGGCGTATTGGTTGGCCGGCGGTATTGGAAGTCACGCCCTGAACGCACCTAGCCGACGGGTTTCGGTGGGGTTTTCAGCCATCACCGAGAATATCGAATTGATTGCCTGGACTTGTTCCGGGCCGCTATACTGCGCCGGCCACTCGGGGATTGTCGCTGACCAAGGCAATTCCGACTCGTGCGCATAGCCATTCGGCGTAAGGAGCGTTCGCGATGAGTGCCGGTGCAAGTGCAGGGGCGGCCGCTGCCGCCGCGAGGGCGCAAGCGATCAAAGCCTCGGGCGTGATCGTCCGTGTCGAACCCGAGGCATTCCTGGACATCCTCCGACGGCAGCAGGAGCCGCTGGTGGTGCAGGCTACGGGCGGGTTTTTCAGTACCAACTATCAGTACCTGTCGAGCTACAAAGGCCTCGCCTTTTTCACGACGTCGTCGACGGAGTTGTCCCTGCCGCTTGGCTGCGAGTTGATTCAGGCGCGGAAGATTTGGATTCCGGGATAGATCACGCCGGGTGATTGCCACAGGAGGGCCGCGCGACCATGCCCCGAACCGTCTTGACCCATCGCCTCTCCTTCCTATATTGAAGGACTTCGCACAGATGGTGGCTATAGCTCAGTTGGTTAGAGCGCTGGATTGTGGTTCCAGAGGTGACGGGTTCGAGCCCCGTTAGCCACCCTTTTTTGACGCAGATTTGGACGAGAACCGCGCTTTAAGCCCAGGGAAGGCCCTCGAAGTCGGTCCTATCGGCGAAAGTCATCGGTGGCCTTCCCTGGGCTTGAACTTCGACGACGACGTCTAGCTCGGGCCGCCGGCCCGGTATTCCTCTCCGTTACTCGATTCGCCCCCTATGCGTTGGATCTGGATCGACCGCTTTACCGAGTTCGAGAGCGGGCGGCGCGCGGTGGCGATCAAGAATCTTTCCCTCGCCGAAGAGCACCTTCACGACCATTTCCCGGGCTACCCCGTGATGCCGGGGTCGCTGATCATCGAGGGGCTGGCCCAGACCGGCGGGCTGCTGGTCGGCGAGGCCCGGGCGTTTGAGGAAAAGGTCATCCTGGCCAAAATCCCCAAGTTGACTTTCCACGGCCCGGCGCGCCCCGGCGAGACGCTGACCTACACGGCCACGATCGAGTACATTCAAGACGACGGCGCGATGGTACACGTCACTAGTCACGTCGGCGATCGGCTGCAAGCGGAGGGTGAAATCGTCTTCGCCCATCTGAATGACGCTGGCCGTCAACGCCGCTCCTTCGAGCCGAAGAACTTCGTCTTCACGCTCAAACTCCTCGGCGTCTTCGACGTCGGCCGCGGCGCAGACGGCAACCTGTTGCCGTATCCCCCGGGGCTGGAGGCGTTGAGACGCAAGGCGAAAGATGAATGATGAATTCAGAATGATGAACAGAATGCGTGCGAGATTGTTCATCATTCATCGTTCTGCATTCATCATTTGATCAGCTCTTCGGCGCCGCTTTCCCTCGAAACCAGGTCCAGGCAACCAACCTCATGCGTCGCGTCGTGATCACTGGCATGGGCTGCGTCACTCCTCTGGGGACCAAGATCGAGGAGCTGTGGCAGAATCTGCAGCGAGGCGCTTCCGGCGTCGGCTACACGACGTTGTTCGACGCCAGTAACTTTCCGACCAAGATCTCCGCCGAGGTCCGCAACTGGTCCATCGCGGATGTGGGAGAAGACCCGGAGCGCTGGCGCTATCAAGGTCGCCACACGCATTTCGCGGTCGGCGCCGCGAAGCAAGCGGTGGGGGACGCCGGCGTGCTGGACCAGTCGATCGATCCGACGCGGTTCGGCGTGTACCTCGGCTGCGGCGAAGGCCAGCAGGATTTCGGCCGCTTCACCAAGATGATGCTCGCCGCGATGGAAGACGGCGACCAGCTTGACATGGTCAAGTTCACGCAGACCGGCCTGCGCGAGATGCATCCCATCTCCGAACTGGAGCAAGAGCCGAACATGCCGGCCGGGCATCTGGCCTCGCTGTTCGACGCCCAGGGACCGAACTCGAATTGCCTCACGGCCTGCGCAGCAAGCAGCCAGGCGATCGGTGAGGCCAGCGAAATCATCCGCCGTGGCGAAGCCGACGTGATGCTCTCCGGCGGCGCGCACAGCATGATTCACCCGTTCGGCGTGACGGGCTTCAATTTACTCACGGCCCTCAGCACCAACAACGAACATCCCACGAAAGCGTCGCGCCCGTTCGATATGCATCGCGACGGCTTTGTGCTCGGCGAAGGGGCTTCGATGGTCGTGCTCGAAGAATACGAGCGCGCCAAAGCCCGCGGCGCGAAGATCTACGGCGAACTCACCGGCTACGGCTCCACGGCCGACGCCTTTCGCATCACGGATACGCATCCCGAAGGGCGTGGCGCGATCAGTTGCATCAAGATGGCCCTGCAGGACGCCAAGCTCAACGGCGAGCAGATTCACTACATCAACGCCCACGGCACTAGCACCGCGGTGAACGATCGCGTCGAATCGCTGGCTATCAAGCAAGCCTTCGGCGCCCAGGCGTACAAGATTCCGGTCTCCAGCACCAAGAGCATGACGGGCCATCTGATCGCAGCCGCCGGGGCAACCGAAGCGATCATCTGCCTGCTTGCCCTCCGTGACCAAGTCCTGCCGCCGACGACGAACTACGAGACTCCCGACCCCGACTGCGACCTCGACTACATCCCGAACGAGGCCCGACAGGCGAAGTGCCAACACGCCCTCTCCAACAGCTTCGGCTTCGGCGGCCAGAACATCACGCTGATTGTGTCGAAGATGTGACAGCAAAGACGGCGACGCGACTCACAACTGCACGCCGCCAATGGTTTTGTAGAGGTCGAGCGAGTCGCGGTCGCCGATGATCTTGAACAGCTCGCGGATCTGGCGAATGCCGTTGAGGAGCAGGAAGTTCGATCTTCGGCCATAGCTCTTGGCGCCGAGCACGTAGAAGTTCGGTTCCGAGGTGAGCAGCGAGTCCGGGACGCCGGCGGTAACGGAGAGGCAATCCGTAGCGCCTTGCGCCGTCAACATGCTGGACAATCGCGCGGGGCCGTCCGTAGCCGGGCACTCATCGACTTGCAGTTCTCGGTAAATCGCGCTGTCGGGCCGATAGCCGACGTTGGCGATGACCTGATCGACGACCAATTCCTGCGTCGCGCTGCCGGCGAGTTGCAGCGCCCACGTACCGTTTTCGTTGGAGCGACTCACGGCTCGGACGACGCTTTCCGGCAACCACGCGACCTGGTCTGAATTCGCGAGCGCATTTGCCGTGGCGGCGATGCGGTCGCGCTCCGGTAGTTGATCGTTCGCAATACGCCGCATGGGTCCCTCGCCGTGCCCGGACGAGCGGGTGATCCAAGTGACACGAGTCTGGCGATAGCGCTTGGCTAGTTCCGTCAGCGCGATCACGTTGGTCGCCGCGGAGAAGCCTTCGCCAATCACGGCCACGTGCTTTTCCGCAAAGTGCACTCGGTCCGCTCCCTGCACGTCGGGCAGGCCGCGTTCCAGTTGATCCGCCCCATCGCGCTCGCCCAAAGCAGGCAGCCCTCCCGGGCCGAGGGAATTGGGCTGGCCGAAAACGCCCGTGGCGTCGATTACCACGTCGGCCTCGGCGTAGCGCTCGGCGCCGGACTTGTCGCGCACAAGCAAGCGAAAATCCTCGTCGCCGCGTTCCTCCTGCTGGAAGAGCTCGCCCTTGAGCGCTTCCGTCTTGGCGATCGCTAGCACTTCCGTTTCCAGGTGCAAGTAATCTTCGATCAGGTCGCTGGACGCCAAGGGGAGCAGGTATTGCTCCAAAAACTCAGCTCCGGTGAGCAAAGCGTCGGCCGCAGGCACTCGCCAGGTTGGCTCTTGCGCCACGAGGGCCGCGATCCCCAACGGCGAGGCGTTCAGGCCAAACGGGCTGAACATCCGCACGTGGCTCCAACGGCGGATATGTTCGCAAACTCGCCCGCGCTCATAGATGTCGACGTCGTAGCCAAGAAACCGCGCGTACAAGGCCGTTTCGAGTCCGATCGGACCGGCGCCGAGAATGGCGATGCGGGCGGGAGTATCGACTGCCATGCGGTAACGAGGTGAGGTTCGTGATGGGTATTGCGTGCTTTCGCTCGAACATACCGACTAGGGGATGCCACTAACAGGGAGTGAGTCGGGGGTAGGGATAGACCGGAGCGACCGCCAGTAGGGGTAACGCCGGACGACGCGACGGATGTCCGCTACGGTGTTCCGCAAATTGGGCCTGTATTGCTCAAGGGCCCCCAAGTTGGTGCGTAGACCTGAGCTAAGTTTCCTCATCCCCCACGGCATTTCCTGGTTCCGAGCAACTTTCCGAGGCAGCTCATGTCCGGCCGCGTCATTCGTGTGCTAGTGGTGGACGATTCCGCGCTGATGCGCGAGATGATTTCGGACTTCATCCGCGAAACGCCCGGAATGGAACTGGCGGGCACTGCGCGCGATGGCGACGAGGCGCTCCGGTTGCTCGATAAGTTGCACCCGGATGTGGTGACGCTCGACGTCCAGATGCCGCGTAAGAACGGCTTGGAAACGCTGGAAGAGATTCTCAAGAAACATCCGTTGCCGGTGTTGATGGTCAGTTCGCTCACTCAATTGGGAGCGAACACGACGCTGGATGCGCTCGACCGCGGCGCAATGGATTACATTGCCAAGCCGGACGGCGTCGGGCCGACGACGAGTGCGCACTTGCGCGAGGAATTGTTGCGCAAGATCCGCGCCGTGGCTGGCACAGATGTGAAGAAGATCATCGAGATCCGCCGCGCACGCGCCGCCAAGCGTCAAGTGGCTGCGGCCATTGCTCCGCCTAAATTGCCGTTGGCGGCAGCGGCGGTCCCGCATGCGGACGTCGAGTTGGCGGATAAGTGCATCGCGCTCGGTATCTCGACCGGGGGACCGCCGGCGCTGACGCAATTGTTCGAGACGCTGCGGGGGCCATTGCCGCCGCTGGTGATCGTGCAACATATGCCGGCGCAGTTCACCAAAGCCTTCGCATGGCGATTGAACGCGATGTCGTCCCTCACGATCAAAGAGGCCGCGACGGGAGACGTATTGAAACCGAACTGCGCTTACGTGGCGCCGGGCGGTTCGCACCTGGAGTTAAAGAAACTCGGTCGCGAAGTCCGCTGTCACGTCACCGATGGCGACACCGTCAGTGGGCACAAGCCGAGCGTGGACGTGATGATGAAATGCGCTTCGGCGATTTACGGCGACCGCTGCCTGGGCGTGATCATGACCGGCATGGGCCGCGACGGTTCCGACGGCTGCGGGGCGATCCGCGCCGCGGGCGGCTATGTCCTCGGACAAGACGCCGAAAGCAGCGACGTCTACGGCATGAACAAAGTCGCCCAACTCGAAGGACACGTCGATCGCCAGTTTCATCTTGACCAGGGCGCGACGACGATCATGACGCAGGTGCAGAAGTTGTGGGGCCGTGTAGCCGCGGCAGTTTGACGATTCGAGTTTGAAGTTTTCAGTGTTCAGTTTTCGGCGCGAATGATTTGTTGTGGCACGGTCTCCCGACCGTGCCACGTTGCGCGGATGCGGCATGGGAGACCTTCGGTCGGCCGAGTGGCACGGTCGGGAGACCGTGCCACAACGCGCTCTCACTGAACACTGAAAACTTCAAACTCCCTCAAACTTCAAACTCCCCCCCGTACTACCGCTCGGGCGCGTCTTGCGCTAAAATCGCCCTGGCACTCGTTGAGTGCGCAACCTCTTGCTTCTGGCATCGTTCGAGGGCGGCATGGGCGGGACACAGTCTGGACAGGTCGATACGGTGATGCGCGAAGATCGCGTGTTCGCTCCGCCGGCGGAGTTCGCGGCGCGGGCGCGGATTGGCTCGCTGGCGGACTATGAAAAACTCTGGAATGAAGCGGCCGCCGACATCGAAGCGTTTTGGGGCGGACTTGCCCAGGAACTGCATTGGTTTCGGCCGTTCAGCAAGGTGCTCGACTGGCAAGAGCCGTTCGCCCGCTGGTTCGTCGGCGGCCAGACGAACGTGTCGTACAACTGCCTCGACGTGCATCTCGGCACGCCGCGGCAGAATAAGGCCGCCATCCTCTGGGAAGGCGAACCGGGCGACACGCGGACGCTGACCTATTTGCAACTCCATCGCGAAGTCTGCAAATTCGCCAACGTGCTCAAGCACTTAGGCGTCGCGGCGGGCGACGTGGTGTCGATCTATCTGCCGATGACGCCGGAATTGGCGATTGCGATGCTGGCCTGCGCGCGGATTGGCGCGGTGCATTCGGTGATCTTCGGCGGTTTTTCCAGCACCGCCATCGCCGAGCGGAACAACGACGCCGGCGCGAAAGTGGTCATCACCGCCGACGGCGGCTGGCGCCGCGGCGCGCAGTTGCCGCTCAAGTCGAATGTCGACGAGGCGCTGGAAAAATCCCCGACGGTGAAGCATTGCATCGTGCTGCGGCGTTTGAACAACGCCGTTCACATGCACGAAGGACGCGACCATTGGTGGCACGAGTTGATGGACGGCGCGTCGGCCGATTGCCCGGCGACGCCCCTCGATAGCGAGCATCCGCTCTACATCCTCTACACCAGCGGATCGACCGGTAAGCCGAAGGGCATCAAACACACCACGGCCGGGTACAACCTCTACGTCAAGAAGACCATGGAATGGGTCTTCGACCTGCGCGACGAGGACGTCTACTGGTGTACGGCCGACTGCGGCTGGGTGACCGGACACAGCTACGTCGTCTACGGCCCACTCAGTTGCGGCGCCACGGTGCTGATGTACGAAGGCGCCCCGAATTGGCCGGACGAGGGCCGCTTCTGGGAGATCATCGAGAAGTATCGCGCCACCATCTTCTACACCGCGCCGACGGCGATTCGGGCGTTCATTAAATGGGGCGACAAGTGGGTCGACAAGTATGACCTCTCGTCGCTGCGCCTGCTCGGCACCGTGGGTGAAGGGATCAATCCCGAAGCGTGGATGTGGTATCACCGCAAGATCGGCCGGGAGCGCTGTCCCATTGTCGATACCTGGTGGCAGACGGAAACGGGCGGAATCATGATGTCGCCGTTGCCGGGGGCGATTCCGACGAAGCCTGGGAGCTGCACGCGGCCGCTGCCGGGAATTCTGCCGGCGATCGTCACGGACAGCGGCCAGCCGGTCCCCGACGGCCAGGGCGGGATGCTGGTGATGACCAAGCCCTGGCCCGGCATGTTGCGAGGCATCTGGGGCGACGACGATCGTTACCGGCAGCAATACTGGAGCAAGGTTCCCCATCACTATCTGGCCGGAGACAATGCCCGGCGCGACGCGGATGGGTATTATTGGATCATGGGGCGGATCGACGACGTGATTAACGTCGCCGGGCACCGGCTCAGCACGATCGAAGTGGAAAGCGCCCTGGTGAGCCACCCGGACGTCGCCGAGGCCGCAGCGATCGGCCGTCCGGACGATCTGAAAGGCCAGGCCGTGGCGGTGTTCGTGACGCTGAAATCCGGGGTGCCGAATGAGGAGTTGAAGCGGGAATTGAAGGCCCATGTGCGCAAAGAAATCGGCGCACTGGCGGTCCCGGATGATGTACGCTTTACGAAGGCCCTGCCGAAGACCCGGAGCGGAAAGATTATGCGCCGCCTGCTGCGGGACATCGCCAGCGGCAAGCACCAGATCGGCGATACCACGACGCTGGAGGATTTCAGCGTGCTGGCCAGCCTGCAGAAGGACGAGGAGTAGCCACGCGAACCCGTCACGAGGAATCCGCGAGCCATGACTTCACGAATCATCACGCGACGGCACTGGCTGCGTACGCTCGGCGCGCTTTCTGCGGCTGGCTATTTCGGCTTCCCTCGCACAGGGCGAGCGGAACCTTCCGTGCAGGATCCGCAGGTCATCTCCTCGGTTGACAAAGGTCTCGATTGGCTTGCATCCACGCAGTCGCGCTTGGGGCACTGGTCGGCCGGCGGACTCTATCCCACGGCGATGACGGCACTCGCCGGCGTGGCGATGTTGTCGGAAGGTTCGACCGCGACGCAGGGCAAGTACTCGTCGAATATTCGCCTGGCGCTCGATTTTCTGATCGGCAAGAGTCGCGACAACGGGTTGATCGGCGATCCCACGAGCGATAATCGCTACACCTACGGTCACGGCTTCTCGATGCTGTTCCTCTCGCAACTCTTGGGCGAGGAAGAGGATCAAGAACGCCGCGACGAGCTGGTCGACGTGCTGACCAGGGCCGCGAAGTTTTCCGGCGAAGCGCAAACGCCCTCCGGCGGCTGGGGCTATGTCAGTTCCAAAGACGGCGACGGCTTTGACGAAGGCTCGACGACCATCACGCAGGTACAAGGATTGCGCGGCTGCCGCAACGCGGGCATTCCCGTGCCCAACGAAGTCATCGACCGGGCGGTGCAATACATCAAGAACTGCATGGAGCCGGATGGGGGCGTGGCGTATAGCTCGAAGAATCGCGGGAGCTCGCGCCCGGCGATCAGCGCCGCGGCGATCGCTTGCCTGTTCAACGCGGGCGAGTACGACAACGAGTTCGTACCCAAGCTGCTGGCGTACTGCGACAAGAAACTCTCGAACTTGCAGGACCGGCAGTTCGGCCACTGGCACTACGCGTACTACTACTATTCACAGGTGATGTACCGCCAAGGAGGCGACACCTGGGGGAAGTTCCGGGATCGCATCTATAAGAAGATCGTCCGCGAGCAAGCGACAGACGGCTCCTGGACCGGCGACATCGGCCCGGTATACATCACGGCGTTGAACCTGACGATGCTGCAACTCGAAAAGGCGTTCTTGCCGATTTACCAGCGGTAGTCGTGTGGTCGTGGATCGTGGAGACCTTCGGTCGGGCGAGTGGCCGACGGCATATCGCACGTGTCAGAGCACTCGTCGTGCTAGCGTGGTAGGCACGCTTGCCTTGGCCGTGCCATTCTTCCTGTTTACTGCCGTCTTGCTTTCCATAGACTTAACGGCGTCCCCGACCAAGCGCTCCGTCCACCGATCCTCGCTCCGCTCATGTGCGCTAGCCATTAGCTCCCGCCCACATGGTCCCGCAGATACGGCCGCCTCATCCACGTCGTGAACCCAGCCTCCAGTGTGCGCCAGTCGTTCACGTTCCTCCTGGCGGAAGCCGGTAGCGCATCCGGAGAGGAACTGTCAAAGCCAACGCGGGTCGGCATTGAAGTGTTGTTGCCGTCACTCGCATTTCGGTGGGACATCGTTTTGACGCCCGACGCCGACGCATCGACGTCCGGCCTTATATCGGGATATTGGTTAGATCGAGTTGGTTGATCGTGCGGGGAGAATAGCCCATTCGGTTACCGCCCAAGTATTGCCGCGGGTGGTTTTCAGCCCACTTAAGGATTGCCTCCTCCTCGTCCTTTCTGTCTACCTCGCCATAAATGTTGTCGATCTGCTTGGGAAGCAGATCCTTGTCAAAATGTCGGCGCCAACTCTCGGCATGGTATTCCTTATCGATAACACCCAGCTCGCGCAGCCGGCGGGCAATCGGCTCCAATTTGAGACCTGTATCGCCGAACATCGGCCATTCTTCGTCATCGGCTCCGGGCTTAAAGTTGTCGGACAAAATCCAAAAAGCCCACATTTCGGCCTCAATGGAGTTAGTTGCATAACTTGTTGAAAATGTCGGTGGACTGTTGCCGAAATAAAACCAATCAGTGGCCCACCCCTTACGTAGCGTATTCACGATTTCAAGCAGCCTTTTTTGGTAATGCCGCAACTGATCGGGATAGGGCAACCTATCGGCTTGGTCGTCTCGCGCGTCGGGATAGGCGGCCAGAAAGTTGTCGATCTGGTTATTGTATGGTGTGAGCAACCCACTTGCGGCATTCTGAAAAGTGGTTTCACCCAACTTTTTGGCTTCAATCAGCACACTTTTGTAGGTGGACTCCAACATGTCAATATCCGTTGAATCCTCCATTCTACTTACGGCGGACAGGAGCGGCCCGTTGGGAGTCGCAATGCTTATGATTGTTTTTCCGTTCGTAGCAAAGGCGGTGGTAAGATCGCCGAAGAACTTGCCGACCTGCCTCTGTGTGCCAGCGTCAAATCTGTCGACTTCTTTCAATCTGGGGTGAATCGACTGCACCACACTTGGTACCTTGGACGGTTTCAATTCGATCGGTTCTGCCGCCCTGGGCATTTTACCCGCTGGTTTGGGCACGGGATGAATTGGCTTCGGGACGGGATGGGCAGTCGGCGGAGTCCATTGGGGATTGGGCACGTTGCGTTTGTATTTATTATCAAAGATCCTGGGGACCAACCGATGCTGCACATACCCGGATAAGAAGGACAGGCCCGGTCCCGTGACGAGCGACAAGCCCAGCAGTGCTAGGGCGTTGAGCCGTGCGACACTCGATTGATGATCTTTTTTGGCCCAATCCAACCACGCCTTTTGATGCTTGGATGCGTTGCGTGCGCAGGCAATGAGAGAATTGGTGTGAATCTCCCAGTTGGCGAGTTGATTTCTGTACTCTTGCGTAACACTCCCGGTCAAAACCTTGTAAAGAAAGTCGCCCAACTCCTTTTCAAGGGTAAGCTGACCTGGCCGCTGGGACATCGGGACGCCCATTCGAGTTCTCCTTTTGATGGCAGCATCCGGCGAGCTCGCTCGCCGAACCGCGGCGATGAGTAGCTTCCGGTATTCACTTCTTCTTCGCGGCGGCCAGCCCGCTGTGACAGCCGGACCGGAAAGTTTTTTTCGAGCCGCCGAACGGCCACTCTGGCGCCACCAGCCGCATTCAAGCGGGCGGGGCACCTCGAATGCCGCAAGACCATGGTAACCGTCCAACTCGATGGCCGGTATTTTCGCCCAGCGAGAAGCCATTTTCAAGCTACGCGGCCCGTTTTCTGGCTGCATTCGGGTGGGTCTGGAACCAGATGTCGGGCAGCATTTCAGCCAGGCGCTCGGTCGGAGTGTTGGGGAGCCGCCGAAGCACGTCAGCCAGATTCGTTAGGCCAGGCCGAGCCGATGACCGAGGCCATTCGAGTTGCCGCGATCTTCGAAGAGCAGTACGTGTTGGCAGTCAAAACGAACGATTATCGGGGCCAGGCGAGAATTCTCCGTTCGTTCAAGGGCTTTCTCCGGAATGTTCTGGCGGGCTGGGCGATGGGCCGCAAACCCGATCCCGCTGAAAAACTGAATCAAGCAAAAGAACGGGTACAGCAACGGGCGGCTACTGTGAGTGGCGACGCCGACAGGCTCGAACGGGCGGGCGTGCAAAACCCGACGGAGCACGACGTACGGACCCGTGTTGTCCCCACGCGACGGCCGCCACAGGGATCAAGAACCCGGAAGTGATGGGGCCGGGGATGCGGTTGGAGGCGCCTTCGGTGTAGGTCAGGCTTTCCAGCCTGACAGGCGCCGGAATCGACGTCGAGCGGCCAGATCGTCAGGCTGGAAAGCCTGACCTACGAGAGTGCGAAACTTTGACGGCCTACGGCGAAGCTTGCGCGGTTTCCAGTGCGGTCAGCGCTTGGCGCTGCTTGCCGGCGAGTTGGGCGACCAGGCGGCGGTTGTCTTGCTCGATGCGATCGGCCGTGGCGCGCACTGTGGCGAGTTTCGCTTCGACTGCTTGGAGTTGATCTTGCACCAACTTCGTCTCCGCCTCGGTACGGGCGAGCTCTTCCTGGAGCAGCTTGATTTCGTCCTGGCGATAGGCGATCTGCTTTTGCACGTCTTCGTTGGCGAACTTCATGTACTCCAGGTCCTTCTGCCAGGCGGCGATCTCGGCCGTCAGCAGTGAGCGGACCCGGTACATCGTCTGCAACGCATGCCCGAAGTCGGTCAACGGCCGACGGTACTTACCGCTCGCGTCTTGGCGATCGGCCGGATGCTTGCCCGATTCGAACGGTTGGCCGTCGAGTTCCAGTTCGGCCTTTTGCTCGGCGGTGAAGACGCCAGGGAACTGCGTTTCGAGTTGTTCGGCCGTCATGCCTTCAAACACGCCGTACTGATCGTGCGGCAGGTTTTCGTAAGCGATCCAGGGCATGCCGGATTGAATGGCCTCGGTCAAACGTGTTTGTTCGCGTGTCGACATCGATCGCGCAGGGGTCATCGCGAACTTGCCACCGGCGGGATCAATCGGCGGAGCGTCCAGCACCGTGAATTCGCCCAGGAAGCGCCCCGGCGGCGCGTTGTTCGCGGCATCGCCCGCGACGGGCGGATACTCGAAGACGAACAACGACATCTTCGGTTCCATGCTGAGCGGCGTCGGTTTCGCCGGATCGGCCTGGATGGTGAAGATCAACGGCGCGCCCGGAGCGTTTGCGGCGGGCACCGCGTTGCCGAGCCACATGCGGCCGCGATCGACCACAATGCGGCTCAAATCGCCACGCAGTTGCTTGCGGCCTTCGCGTTCGGTGGGCGTTGAAGCGAGCTGAATCAATGCGTCGCTGGCATTCGCGTCGTCACTATTGCGCAGCAGCGCATTTTCCGCGTTGGTGCGCTCCAGGTTGGTTTTCATCGTCTGCGCGGCGCGCTGCCAGCCGTGCAAGTCTTGCGCGTACATCGCCAGATAGAAGAACACCAGGGCGACGACAATCAGGAAGCCCAGGATGATCTTGCTTGCCAGATTCATAGGGACTCGACTCGGGTT
Source organism: Planctomycetia bacterium (assembly GCA_034440135.1). Classification (NCBI taxonomy): domain Bacteria; kingdom Pseudomonadati; phylum Planctomycetota; class Planctomycetia; species Planctomycetia bacterium. The sequence goes on along the minus strand of JAWXBP010000201.1, from coordinate 1,651 downwards.
CCGGGCGAGCAAAAGGCCGTTAGTGGGGCACGTCCACACAACCGGCCACTGCCGGGAGGCTGATCCGCCGCCATAAACCGATGTTAGACAGCAAATTAGGTCGCGTCAAGCTGCGCATTTTGGCTGTCTGTCCCAGGAGGCGGAAAGCGCCCAGGCGGCCCGTTTTGACCGAGTGGAAATGTCCCGCACATCCGTTCAAGTCCGAACAATCCGGCTGCCGAATCATGCTTCGACCGAACGATTCGCTCCCGGCAAGGATGGACGCGTGCAGCCGAACCGGAAGTCCCCGCCCACTCGCGATGCGTCAAATTGCCTCCCGACCGAGGAAGCCCTCTGGTCGGACGTCCTATTGGCGTTGGAGCGAGCCCAAAAGCAGGTCGAGAGCCTACTCACGGACGTGGCTGAGGCCAGCGACTTGGCGTTGCCCGAGGCCTTGACCCTGATCGCGGCCCAATCGCTTTCGGGCGTTTGCCAGCAACGAGAGCTTGGCGACCGGCTGGGTTGGTCGCCTGGCCATCTCAGCGGCGTCGTGGAGCGACTCCGGGCGCGTGGACTGCTGACGGCGGAGCGATTGCCTCAAGACCGCCGCCGGCAATGTTGGCGGCTCACCGATTTAGGGCAAAATTGTGTCGCGGAAATCTGGCGCGGATGGCGAGAGCGCCTGGGCGAGCCGCCGATCGAAGCAACTAAACTCGACTTATCCGAATTTGCGGAGCGCCTCACGGCTTTGGAATCGCGCTGCGGCGAGTTGGCGGGGCCGCGCGGCATTCGGCTGGCCGACAACACGGGAGGGCGCAACTCATGAGCCGTCCTTCGCCCCTAGCCGCCCCACGGGCCGAACTCGCTGCGCTCGTTTGCCTCGCGCTGCTTTTTTCCAGCGGATGCACTCGCGCGTTCTATCGCACGCAGGCCGACGCGGAGGTTGGCTCGTTGGTCGAGAAGGCGGTCGTCACGAATCATGCCGAGCTGGAAGGTTTTACGATCGACATCGACTCGCGCTCGCGGATGTACGACCCGGAAAATCCTGACCGGCCGATGATGCCGCCGGACGATCCGGATTCGCACGCGCTGATGCACTACGTCGACGGCAAGGAGGGTTATCTCTGCTGGCACTGCAACGGCGACGTTCCGTATGTCGATTCGCTGGCCTGGATGGAATACCTGCCGCGCGACGCCGAAGGGAGCGTCGTCCTCGATCAAACCGGCGCCGTCGAACTCGCGCGCTTAAACTCCCGCGAGTACCAACAAGAGTTGGAGGACCTGTACCTCTCTGCGCTCGACGTAACATTCGAGCGCTTCCGCTTCGATACGCAGTTCTTCGGCGGCAACGACACGTTCTTCACCGTCGACGGGCCGATTCGCCCCGGCGCGGGCGCCGCGCGAACGACCTTGAACACCGACACCTCGGCGCAAGCCACGCGACTGTTCACCAGCGGCGCGCAGCTCACGGCCGATATGGCGAATTCGATCGTCTGGCAGTTCTCGGGCTCCAACAGTGAAGTGGCGACCACGCTCTTGGATTTCAGCCTCGTGCAGCCCCTGTTGCGTGCTGGCGGCCGTGCCCGGGTAATGGAAACGTTGACCCTTTCCGAACGGACGCTGCTGGCGAACATCCGGCAGATGGAGCAGTACCAGCAAGGCTTTTATAACC